>JBEBGU010000073.1:0-10432 GCA_040081325.1 Prosthecobacter sp. | reverse complement strand
ATCTCATCTGGATCGTCATTCGTGTCATCATCCTCAGCCACAGCATCACCCTGTTCCAGGCCGCGCTTTTCGATTTCGGCCAGCGTGTCCGTCATGTCATCGACACTGTCCCAGACCTGCTTTGAAACAAAGAGTGGCGCACCCTGCTGTACCGCCATGGCGATGCTATCACTCGGGCGCGTGTCCAGCTCGATCACCTTGCGTGCGTGCAGCTCATTTTCAGCGGAGATGATCATGCGCGCATGGAAGACGCTGCCATGCACTTCATTGATAATCACTCGATCCACCTTAGCTCCGAAAGCCTGTAGCACCGTGGCCAGCAGATCATGCGTCAGCGGTCGCTCTTTCGACACGCCCCGCATGAACATGGAGATGGCCGTGCCGACCGACTCATCCACATAGATGACGAAGGTCTTTTCATCATTGCCCAGAAACACAGCAAAACTTCCGTCCAATGGCAGGACGGCGCGCACTTGGGCCTCGGTGACTTCACGGTTCATGCCGCCCATTAAAGCGCTCGCACTGAGGCTAGCAACCAGTGGCAGATAAAAACTCAGCCTTTGTGCTGAAGTGTCCCCGACAGGAATCGAACCTGTATCCAGCATTTAGGAAACGCTTGTTCTATCCGTTGAACTACGGGGACGTGATAGCACGCCATCCATGCACAGAAAAGGCGCGGCTGGCAAGTGTGGCCACGATCTCACTTCCCACCCGTTGGCTCCGGAGGCCGGGGTTTGAAGTCATATCTCAGGTTGCGATTCACTCGCCAGAATGGAAGGATTGCAAATATCACACCATGAGCACCGCCAAGAAGTCCAGCGCCGCAGCCAAGACAACGCCCACGAAAGGCGTAACGATTGCCCGTGCCAATCGTTCGGAGTGCAACGCACTCACCAATGATCAGCGTGCCACGCTCACCAGCCGCGCCATGAACCTCATCTACGGCAATCATGGCCCACAAATCCCCGCTCGTCGCCGTTGATACCAACGTGCTGCTCGATCTCGCTGCTGAGAACGATGATTGCTGGGACTGCCTGGAAGCACTCAAGCGCCGCCGACAGTTACCGCGCTTCGTGGTCATGCCCACGGTCCTGCAAGAGCTGGCCCATCTGACCGACAACGGCAAAAGCAAGGCAGTCAGGGCGCTGGCAATGATAGCGCTGCAATCGCTCCTCTCTTGGGGCTTTGAACCGTTGGACTTGCAGCCTGTCGGTCATGGCATCGTCGAGAGGATTGGCGATGAAATCCGCTCCAAGGGCCTGCTTCCCGAGGAGGAGCGAAACGACAGCTACATCATTGCTGAAGCTGCACTCTGTGAGTGTGATGTTCTGGTGTCTTCGGACACAGAAATCACGGGAGTCGATCAGGTGAGTCTGCAAGCGCTGCTCCAAGGCTTTCACGTCAAACCCGTGGCGATCTTGTGGCCCCGGCAGGTGGTGCGCGTGCTGGGCAGAACGCCCGTATGAAAGCCTCATTAGGCTTGCCCGAAAGCCAGCTACGCCAGTTGACTTGGGATATTTAGCTTCCGAAGCCTGGGACGTGTCCATGACTCCGCATTCCAAGGCATCATTGAGAAAATCGGGAATAGTAAAGGGCAAAAGAAAGTTCGTCAGGTATGGAACTAACTCCTTGTTCCTTGGCGGATAGAATGGCGGCAGATATTTGTAGATCGTCGAGGTCACAAACAAAAATGGCAACAGCGACAACTGTATCAAGCCGGACAATGATGGAATGAAAATGCGTAATCCTCCTTTAGGTAACGGATGCCGCCCACGGTCACGCACACGCCGCGAGTCTCGGCGTGCATCGCTGCGCCAATGGCAAGACATGCAACCACTCACTGCCATTTTACTCACCACAGTAGTTTTTTGTTCCGTCTCAAATTCACACGCTCAGTCCCTTGCAGAGGACGACTTCACAAAGGTTAGTGGTAACTGGAATCAGTTCCGGCGATATGTATTTCGACAATGTCATTGCAACAAAAGTTGCTCCTTGAATGGTTAAGAAAGCGTCTGCTTCGGTGCCATGACAGAATCGAGAAAGTCGCACTTCAAGATTGTTTTCAGCAGCACGTTCATCTCTTCCGTGATGATCTCTTCTGCCTCATGGTGGTCTGTGAGGTGAAGCATCTTGTCAGCCATGCGCCCCGGCACGTTGTTGATGGCTTGACGTAGTCCACTGAGCAATGCGGACATGCCAGCTTTGACTTCGCTAGCCTCCATGAGGGTGCCAGCCAGCTTGCCGTTCATGATTTCGATGTGCTCACTTCTTCGCCTTCTTCCTCCCCTGGGCTTTGCCTTGCTTTGGACCATCGAACACAGGCGGGATGGTTCCCTTTTCCCATTCGGTGATAGCGCCAGTGAGCTGGGCGACGATCTCGGGTTTTTCGGCGGCGAGGTCTTTGGATTCGCCGATGTCTGTGGCGAGATCATACAGCTCGGGCTTGCTGCTAGGGAGGTGGACGAGCTTCCAGTTTCCCTGACGCATGGCGTGATTGCCCTGCGGTCCCTGACTGCGCCAGAAGAGGCGTTCGTGCGGGGTGCCTATTTTTTCACCGCTGAGAAAGGGGATGAGGTTCACGCCGTCGATCACACGATCTTGTGGCGCCTCACCACCGGCGAGAGCGACAGCGGTGGGCAGGATGTCGAGTGCGATCACGGGCTGGTCATAGGTGCCGGGTTTGAGTTTCGCAGGCCAGCTCACGAGGAAGGGCACGCGCATCCCGCCTTCATAAACCATGCCTTTGGCACCACGCAGAGGGCTGTTGTCGGTGAAGTTGCCGGCACCTTTGCCGCTGAGATTCGGACCGCCGTTGTCACTGATGAAGAAGATGAGTGTGTCCTGGCGTTGCTTGGTGGAGTCGAGCTGATCGAGTACCTGGCCCACGGCGGCATCGAGCGCGCAGATCATGGCGGCGTAAGTGCGGCGGTTTTTGTCGGTGATGTGCGCCAGCTTTTCCAGCCAGGCCTCGGGTGCTTGCAGCGGTGTGTGCGGCGCATTGAAGGCGAGATAAAGCAGCCATGGTTTGTCCTGTCCGGCGTGGCGCTGGATATATGCGCTGGCTTCGTCGCCGAATTGCTCGGTGAGGTATTTCTTCTGCGGCTCATCCATGCCATTGCGATTCAGCGGGATGGTGTACTCAGCGCCCGCTTTTTGATCGGGGAAGTAAATGTGACCGCCGCCGAGCGCGCCGAAGTACTCTTCAAAGCCGCGCTTCATCGGGTGAAACTGCGGATGCGCGCCAAGATGCCATTTGCCGACGGCTCCGGTTGCATAGCCAGCCTTTTGCATGAGCTGCGGCAGCGTGATCTGATCCAGCGGCAATCCTTGCTTCGTGTCTTCAGGAAGCCACACAGGATTGTTCTCGTGCCCGAAGCGATGCTGATAGCGCCCCGTCATGATCCCCGCTCGCGTTGGACTGCAAAAGGGGTGCGAGACGTAGCCGTTCGTGCAGCGCACGCCCGAGGCGGCGAGACGGTCGAGATGTGGCGTCGGAATTTCTTTGGAGCCCTGGAACCCGACATCGTGGTAGCCAAGATCGTCAGCGACGATGAGCAGCACGTTTGGCTTCGCCGAGAATGACGAATGCTGAATGGCGAATGACGAAAGGAGGCAGAGAAAAAGGCAGGTGTGTCTCATAGGCCCGCGTGAAACGCGCCAGAATCGCTGAGCTTGCATGGAGCATGGCTCACTGAGTCAAACCCCAGCGTTTGCGCAAAAAGTTCTCCCAGGGGCTGAACAACGCCTTGTCCGCTGCAAAGCCGACGAGGAGGATGACGAGCATGATGGCCGCGACCTGATCCATGGCTTGCAACTCACGACCGTAGTGCAGGAGATGCCCGAGACCAAAACCCGTGAGCACAGTGACATAGATCTCTGCTGCCATGAGTGAGCGCCAGGCAAAGGCCCAGCCCTGCTTCATGCCACTGACCAGATGCGGCAGACTGGCGGGAAGCAGCACATGCCAGAGCAGATGCAGTCCGTTGGATCCCATCGTGGAAGCAGCGCGGCGATAGATCGGCGGGATCTGACGGATGCCATGATCGGTGGCGAGCAAGACGGCCCAAAGCGTGCCCATGATGACGATGAAAAGCATGGCCGCCTCAGTCTGACCAAACCACAGCAACGCCAGCGGCACCCAGCACACGCTGGGCAATGTTTGCAATCCCAACGCCAGCACACCGAGCGTGTCCGCAGCAAAGCGAAAGCGCGCGGTAAGCAGTCCCAATGGAATGCCAAGCGCGAGTCCGATGATGTAGCCGATGAGCAGGCGCTGCATGGTGACCATGCCCGCTTTGAGCAGAGAGCCATCAGCCACGGCCTCGACAATGTAACGACCAATCGCGAGCGGAGACGGCACGAGCACAGGCGACCACCAGCCAGCACGTGATGCGGCCTCCCAGAGTGCGATGAGAACAGTGAAGAATGCGAGGGATCGGAGAGCGCGGATCATGTGGGAGAGGAGGCAGTGTGTTTCTTCAGCTCAGCGGTGATGGTGCTGGCCAGTTGCGCGACAGCCACGTCATTGATGTCGCGCGGACGTGGCAAATCGACGCGATACTCGGCGCGAATGCGGCCGGGTCGCGGTGTGAAGAGCAGCACGCGGTCACCAAGGCAGACGGCTTCACGCACGTTGTGGGTGACGAAGATGATCGTCTTCCGCCGCTTCTGCTGAATGCTTTGCAGATCGGCATAGAGTTGCTCGCGCGTCATCGCATCGAGCGCGGCAAAGGGCTCGTCCATCAGCAGTACTTGTGGGTTCGGAGCCAGTGCGCGCGCCAGGGCGACACGTTGCTTCATGCCGCCGGAAAGCTCATGGATGCTGGCCTGTGAGAATTTTTCCAGCCCAACCAGTTTGAGATAGAACATCGCCATCTCGCGGCAGTCATCTCTACTGAGTCCAGGCTTGAGCTTCAAGCCGAAGAGTACGTTGTCGATCACGTTGAGCCATGGAAACAGCGCATGATCTTGAAACATGACCATGCGCTGCCGCCCTGGTCCCGTGATGGGCTGCCCGTCGCTGTGGATGCTGCCCTCCGTGGGCTTCTCAAGTCCGGCGATGAGATTGAGCAACGTGCTCTTTCCGCAACCACTGGCTCCAAGCAGGCAGACGAACTCACCTTCCTCCACATGCAGATTGATATCCTCCAGCGCACTGACGGTCTGGCGGGAACCACGGTACAGCTTGGAGACATTCTCAACGCGCAGCTTGGCCGGCTGAGGGTTGGCGAGTTCTTCGGTGACGCTCATGCGTGGGATCAGAGTTTTGGCAGGAGGTTGTCGAGAGCCGGGATGTCTTTGAGAAAGCCGACCTTCTGAGCCGCCGTGACCATTTCATCGAGTCCAGCGCGGGACACTTCGGTATTCAGCACCACGCGCGGCAGGGCCTTGTCCAGCAGCGCGTCACTCGGTGCCTTGGTCGTGAGTTCCTTCAACTCCGCCTTGATGAGTTCCCGCGCTTCAGCGGGATGATCTTTGATCCACTTTGTCAGCTCGTCATGGGCCGCCACAAGCTTCTTCGCGAGTTCGCCACGCTCAGTGATGAAGGCCGCACTGGAAGCGAGCACGGTGGCAAAGGTGCCCTTGTCCTCGACGAAGATTTTGGCTCCTGCCTCCAGCTCCAGACGTGTCACCCACGGTTCCACAGTCCACACGGCATCAAGCTCGCCCTTCACGAAGAGCGCGAGCTGATCGGGATTCTGTGTCGGCAGCACGATGGCGTCTCCACCCGTCGTGGTGACTTTAATCCCATGATCGGCCAGCCACGCACGGAGTTGCACGTCCTGCGTGTTGCCGAGCTGCGGTGTGGCGATGCGTTTGCCTTTGAAGTCGGCGGGTGTGTTGATGCCAGCTTTCGGATTCACCAGCAGCGCACTGCCACCAGTCGCCGCACCAGCGAGCACGCGCATCTCAGTGCCCTTTGATTTGCCATACGCATTCAGCACCGGACTTGGGCCGATGTAGGTCACGTCCAACGAACGCGCGAAGATGGCTTCCACGGCAGAAGGTCCGGCATTGTAGGTGAACCATTCCACGGGCACGCCGAGCCGCTCTTCAAACCAGCCCTTGCCCTGTCGGCTGAGCTGATGCGCGACTAGGCCCTGGAGATGCGTGATGTTTGGGAAGTGCCCGAAGCGCAGCGGCGCTTTCGGGTCTGTGATCTTCTTGCTGCATGAGACGCTGCTGCCGAGGCTGAGTGTCGAGAAGGAGAGGAAGTGTCTGCGATTCATCTTATTTGTTGGGGGATTGAGAGTTCAGAAAGCGTTGATGGAAATTTCGAGATAGGCGAAGTCAGTGTCTTGATTCCGCACGGTGTTGGCCGTGAAATTACCGGGCGTGAAATGGGCATAGCCGATGATGGCTTCGACCTTGGAGTTCACCTGATAGCGCGCCCGGATGTCGAACTCATGACCCACGAATCCACCGCTCCTGCCTGTTCGGTCTCGCGCATTGTTGGCAGAGGAGAGGCGATCCTGATCGCTGGCCAGCCAGTACCAACTGTAACCCAGATCCATGCGCAGCTTCTTCGTTGGCGTCAGCTCCAGCCTCAGTTTTGGCGCACTGATGTTTTCATAGACGATGTAATCATTGGCTGACCAAGGGCGACCAAAACCAAAGAAGCGCTCGAAACGGTTGTCCTGGTTGTCGTTCGGATTCTGATCTCCGCTGGCATAGCCATAGAAGAGGCTGAAGCGCGGCTTCCATTCATGATCGAAGCTGTAGCCGACCTCAATGTTGCCGCCATAGGCCTGCACATCACGCGCTCCGTTGCGACCAAACTGATAGATGAGATCAAAGTCGTAATCGAACCCTGTGCTCCCAATGACACCGTAACCACGCAAACCCGGTGAATGCACCAAACGCTCGGCCACGGCACCGTGAGCTGATTGACTCAAGGCCAGATAGAAAGGCTCCAGCGTGATGATGTCCGACCAGCGCCGCCAGTGGCCGATCACGCCATACATCCACTGCTTTTCCACCGGGCGGTCCCATTCATACTTGGAGCGGCTGAGCGGCTGCACGGCGAGCAGGTCGATCTGCCAGTCATTCTTCTCCTGCCCAAGAGTTCCATGGAACCCTTGGAAAGTGTTCGCTGTATTGCGCCACTGGTTGTTGCCGAGGAGGCGGCGGTCCAGGAACTCGAAGTTGTGAATGCCATAGCGCAGGCTCAGCGGGCGTGCATTCCCCAGCGAGTCACGGCCCAGGGCTCTCTCGAAAAAAAGCTCGCCATACAGGCGGATGATTTCGAACTCATTCACGTCCCGGTTATCGCGCTCGTAGTTGCTGTTGTAGCGGCGTGAATCCTGCATCTCCACGGCAAAGCGGAAAGGATCGAGCGCATCGTGAATGCCGAGGTAGGCGCGAGTGCGGTGCAGCAGCGGCTCGTCCAATCCGGACTGCGCGCGGCGAATGTCATCATCGCGATACTCATAGCGGAAACGATAGTCGAGACCGATGTCCAGCCATTCGGCGTCTTTGAGTGCCTCCCAATCCGTGTCGGGAGCATGACGCGCATACTTCGGCGGATCAGGATCACGCGTCGTGCTGTAGCTTTTCGGCGCGCGATAGAAGGTGGACGGTTTGGCAGATTCCTCGGCTTGAACGAATGTTGTCAGACTGAGCAGTGCCAGTACGCGCCATGCGGCGAGCCGATGCAAAGAGTGGGAAGTGAACATGATTGAACCTTGAATGTGGCGTCTGTTTCTGGAAATCCAGTCAGCGTCAGCCGGAATGTTTTTTTCAAAGCCGCCGCTGAAAACGGTAGGCGGAAAGAGCGGTGAGCCCAGTGAACGCGCTACAGGTTGGCTGCATACGCCTGAAGGTTGCGATACTCTGCAAGGATGCTTTTGACTGCCGCGACGGTGGCCTGCACTTGCTGATGCATCGGAGCCAGCGCGGGTGTTTCAAACACGATCTCCAAGGGGCGTGGACTCTGCTCGGGAGGCGCGCTGAGAATGCCGAGATAGCCTTCTTTGATGATTCCACGAGCAGCCAGAAAGCTGTCGATGACGGGCAGTTCATTGCGCGGCAGATACGCGGCGGCAGCCTCCAGAGCGGGCTCCAGCAGATGCTCACTGAGCAGCGCCCCGCTGACAAAACCATAGCAGCCGTCGGAATCATCATCCGAGTGCAGTGAGATGATGCCGTCATAGCGCTCCCGCCGGAGTTCACTCTCCAGGTAGATGATCTCCGGCTCGATGGAGTTGTACCAAAATTCTCGGTTCAGATCCAGGCCGCTGTGATTGTGCCGCGTGCTGAGATTGCGTCCTGTGGGATTGCAGATGGGAAAGAAATGCAGCTCATAGTCATGAAGTTCCTCCGGTTTCTCAGATGCCCAGCGCACCAGTTCCTGCACCGCGAGCATCCCCGCTTCTTCATCGCCATGGATGCCGGCAAAGATGCCGAACTTATAGCCGTATCCAGGTCGGAGCGGCTTACTGATCATCTTCGGAATGAAGATGCTCTGATCTGGGGGCAGGCTTTCGAGCATGAGTCGTGGGAATGGCACCTCCGCTGGCTCAAATATTGGTCTGCGGGCTGCTGGGAGATGAATGCTGGGGGAAAATGTCATCGCAATCGGTAAGCTGTTTGAAGTGTTACTTTGTCTTCTAGCGGAGGGCTGGGTGTGATCTTTGTTACCCGTGGGAAGTCGAGAACAGGCGCTGGAGCCACGCCACAAATTCTGTGGTGATCAGACCGCTGGGCGGACGTTGATAGGTGGAGGGGATGGGCATGGTGTTTGAATGATGATTTGTGTCTTGCTGGACCAGGTCTCAAACACTTCCGGTGGTCCGGTCAGTCTCTTGAATGGCGTGTCAGCCGGTGAGGGCTGCGTTTGGCGATGTGCTGGACAGGTATCCGTTGAATCTACATTAAGCAAGTAGGAATAAGAAAAGTTTTCCGCTGCGGAGCTGGACGCCTAAACGCGCGCGCCCATGAGCACCTTCATCACGTCATCCATGGTGATCCAGCCGAGGATGGAGCCATCAGGCGCATCGACGAGGGCGGCGACTTCCTGCTTGTCGAGAAACAGCGCCAGCAATTGCGTGAGCGAGGCTTTGCCGTCGATGCGCAGTGCGGGACGGATGAGCTGAGTCCAGTCAGCGGTCTCGGATGACGTGAGATTCTGCACGAACAGTTCCCGCACGCGGATGTAGCCGGTGACACGATCGAGAGTGCCATCTGTGCTGACAGGATAACTGCGGTGGAGTTTCTCTCCCGCTGCCTGCACGTTTGCCAGCAGTGAAAGGCGTGTGTCGAAGACCTTCACGGCTTCATGCGGCACCATGGCGGCCTTCACTCTCCGAGCACTGAGCGTGGCGGCGTGGATCATGATGATCTCTTCTTGATTGTGCAGCAGTTGCTCTGCCTTCGCGGCCTGGACGAGTGTGATGATGTCCATGATGTGATCGCTCTTACTGCGCCCGTCGGATGTCGTGCGCTTCAGTCGTTCGCAGAATTTTTCCATGAGCAGCACGAGCGGATGGCACAGGCGCAGCATCCAGGTGAGCGGGCCGATGAGCTTGGGCGCGAAACGTTCCGCATGATGCACGCCGATGATCTTTGGAGCCATCTCACCACCAAAGAGCACCAGGACACTGATGATCACCGAAAACAGCCAGAGCCACTCGCTGCCGAAGACGTCAACGAAGAGCGCGCCGGTCAACGTGGCGAGGCCGGTGTTGGCGAGCGTGTTGAAGATCAGGATCGCGGAGATGGGCCTCTCGATCTGGTTCTTGAGCTTCAACCAGCGCCCGAAGACGACGCTGCCCTTCTTTTCCTGCAAGCGCAGCGACAGCGGGTTCAAGCTGAGCAGCACGGCCTCGGTGAGGGAGCAGAGGAATGACGTGGCGAGGACGGCGGTGACGATGAGGATCAGGAGTATCAGCATGATGGATCAAAGATGACGCCGTCGAAGGAGCAGGCCCCAAGCCAGCCCTATGCCCAGCATCAACACACGTGCAGGTTCCGGCACACTGACAACGAGCAGTCCGAGATTCGCCCACAGGCTGGTGTCCCAGCGGTAGTTACCGCCGAGATCGAACAGCCCGAGATCAGTTCCGGTTTCGCTGCCAACTCGGAACTGACCGCCTGCATCGACCAGATCTCCGTTGATGGCGCGTGACCAGTCGAGCAGATTGAAGACATCACCGGCGGTGGGTGTGTAGCCGTTGTTCAAAATGCTGGCGAGACCGGCACCGGTGCTCCAGTCGAATACGCCGGCCACATCGAGATGATCATGCTGGCTGACTGAGATGGGATTGGCGAGCGCAGCATTTCCGGTGAGCGCGGCGAGTGCTATGGCGTAGCCAGGATCATCGCGACTGGCCAGCGCCAGGATGTTCAGCGTCGGTGCGGTGATCTGGATTTCCAACGTGCCGCTGCTGAAACTGGTGTCGCCTCCGACCCAGAGTGTGCCGAGCGCATCACC
>JBEBGU010000764.1:0-2770 GCA_040081325.1 Prosthecobacter sp. | reverse complement strand
CCTTTGGTCGCAGCATCGATCCGGTTGTCACCTCTGAACACGCCGTCACTCGCTGTGCCGTGACGACGGAGAAAGAGGCGGAGAAGCAATCCGGCGACAACCGCACGATGGGCCGCAAGTTCACCGTGCCGTATGGCCTCTACATGGCGCATGGCTTTATCAATCCCTTCCTCGCCAAGCAGACGGGCTTCACAGATGGCGATCTTGATTTGTTTTGGGATGCCTTGAAGAACATGTTTGAGCATGACCGCTCAGCAGCCCGCGGACTCATGTCTGCGCAGAAGCTCATTGTCTTCCAGCACGACACCCCGCTCGGCAATGCACCGGCGAACAAGCTCTTTGATCTCGTCTCCGTGAAGCGGAAAGCTGCTGTGGAAGTGCCGCGCAGCTTTGGGGATTATGAAATCAGCATCGGAGATATGCCCTCTGGAGTGACCCTCAAGAATTGCATCTAAAAGTGGCCCGCTCAGTCCCCTGAGCGGTGAATGAATAGCTCATCCAGAACCGCTCAGGGGACTGAGCGGGCCACCTGCCGGATTTGAGATTTCCCTTTTCCCAACTGCCGCTACTGTATGAACCATGACCGCGAAGGAGAACATCACCCGCTGGCGCAGCCTGTCGCCGGAGGAGAAGCTGCGCCGCCGGTGGGAGGCGATCCCGCTGGATGTGGCGCAGAGCATGGCCTTCGAGGGGGAGCCGGTGGCGGTGACCCAGATTCGCGAGACACTCGCCCGGATCGAGCCACCCGCTTTATTGAAACCACGCAAGGTACTCTGAGCTACGCGGAGCTGGCTCCGCTGCTGGCGGACCGGGTGACGGTGGTGGAAGCGGCGCTGTACGCGGGAGAGTATGACGGTCATGCTCTGGATGAAGCGCTGCTGCTGAACCTGCACCGCCGCACCTGCGGTGATCTGGTGCCGGAGTGGGCGGGGAAGTGGCGTGACCTCGAAGTCACGGTGGGGCGTCTGAGACCTGTGTTGCCGTTTCAACTGCCGATGCTGATGCGGGACTATGCGCTGGACCTGCAAGCGCGGTGGCAGGCGGCGGCGACGGGGAGCACGGCGGAGACGCTGGAGTTTCTGGCCTTTGCGGAAGGGCGCTTCCTGACGGTGCATCCGTTTCGGGATTTCAACGGGCGGACGATTCGTCTGCTGCTGACGGAGCTGCTGCGGCGGCTAGACCTGCCACGGGTGACACTGGCCCCGGAAGGCGAGGCGGCGCGTGCGGCATACTTCCTGGCGCTGGAGGCGGCGGACCAGTTTGACTGGCAGCCGCTCATGGAGGTGTGGAATGAACGCCTAGCGACGCCGCCAGGAGATTGAACTCTGAACCGCTCAGGGGACTATGCGGAACACCTTGACGCATCGCCTCTTGAACTTTTTCCCTCTTGCCCCCAATGTCCTCCCATGAGCCTTTCAGAACAACTGCGGGAATCCCGCTCGAAGTACACGTTGAAGAGCTACGCCGCCGCTGTGAAGCAACTGCGCGTGTTCAAGGCGGCGCAACCAGTTACTGGCAGGAGATTCGGCTCTTCCGGGAGTATGCGACTGAAAGAGGACTCTACTGTTTACCAGACCAAATCCCAGAGCTGAGCCGCCCGCCGGATGACGAGGGCAACGAGCATCAGGTGTGGTTCCAGCAGGAGACGGATACATACCTGAAGGTGACGTGGCCGGATTTCTTTGGGATGCTGGTGCTCCATCGGCTGGACGAGGAGGAGCAGGCATCCCCCATCGCCTACCTGGAACGCTGGCACCTGCACAACGAGTTGTTCGGTGACCGTGTGAGTTTACTCGGGGCGCTGGAGGAGGACGGCAGGCTGCGGCTGGTCATTCAGCAGCAGGCCATCGAAGGAGAGCCAGCGACGCTGGAGCAGATCAACGACTTCTTCACGGGCAACGGCTGGCGGCGCTTCATGGCGAACGGTGAGGTGGCCTACTTTGACGCGGAACGGCGGGTGGTGATCTCCGACACGCATCGGGGAAACATCATCCTGATGGCGGACGGCCTGCTGGCCCCCATCGACCTCCGGGTGCAGCCGCTCAGCGGCGCACTGCTGGATTATGTGATCAAAGCCTGCGGTGGCTGATGCTGAGGTGCCTCCATTCACCATTCTGTCATTCTACATTCGTCATTGCTCATGGACCTCCTCCCCATCTCAGCCCTGCAACACCTGCTCTATTGTGAGCGCCAGTGTGCGCTCATTCATGTGGAGCAGGTGTGGGCGGAGAATCGGTTCACCGCCGAGGGAAATGTGATGCATGAGAAGGCGCATGACGGACCGGATGAACTCAAGGCCGGCGTGCGCATCGTGCGTGGGCTGGCGGTGAAGTCGGAGGCGCTGGGGCTGTCGGGGCAGTGCGATGTGGTGGAGTTCCGTGCCGCAGATGCGGCATCTGAGATTTCAAATTTCAAATCTCAAATGCATGACTCTGTCATGCCAGTGGAATACAAGCGCGGGAAGCCCAAGGCGCACCGGGCGGATGAGGTGCAGCTCTGTGCGCAGGCGCTGTGCCTGGAGGAGATGATGGGTAGCTGCGTCGGCAACGACGTGGGAAGTAGCCGCGCCTGCCAAGGCGTGGAATCCCCTGACCACCTGCTGGCGCAGGCGGCTACAGTGCGCATCCCTGAAGGCCGTCTCTTTTATGGTCAGACGCGGCGGCGGATGGATGTGATCTTTGATCCAGAACTGCGGGCACTGACGGCGGAGACAGCGCAGCGCTTGCATGAGTTGATCGCCAGCCGAGAGACGCCATCGGCGGTGTATGAA
>JBEBGU010000763.1:0-2776 GCA_040081325.1 Prosthecobacter sp. | reverse complement strand
CATGTTCGCGCTCCGCAATGCCACCGCTGGCTGGACGCCCGAGCATCGCAAAACCTTCTTCAGTTGGTTCCCCCGCGCCCGCACTTGGAAAGGCGGCAACAGCTTCAAAGGCTTCATCGAAAACATCCGCAAAGACGCCATGGCCACCTTTGTGCCGCCAGAAGAAGTCGCTGCTCTTGAAGCGCTGAGCAGCAAGAGCGAGACCGTCTCCATCCCGAACTACGTCGCCCCGAAAGGCCCCGGCAAAGCCTGGAGTGTGGATGAAGTCGTGAAGCTCAGCGCGAGCGGACTCAAGGGCCGCGACTTTGCCAATGGAGAGGCCATGTATCGCAGCACCATGTGCGCCACCTGCCACCGCTTCAATGGCGGCGGCGGCAGCATCGGCCCTGATCTCACCGGCGTGGGCAATCGCTACACCATGCGCGACCTCATGGAAAACATCGTCGATCCGAGCAAGGTCATCTCCGATCAATACGACAGCCACGAGATCACCAAGAAAGATGGCAGCACCATTCTCGGCCGCATCGTCGTCGAGGAGAACGGCAAGGTCTTCATCATGACCAACCCCTTCGCCCCGAATGACCAACTCGCCATCAACGAGGGCGAGATCGCCAAAAAGGAAACCCGCAAAGTCTCCATGATGCCGCCGAGCATGATCAACGCCCTCAACCAGGACGAACTGCTCGACCTCCTCGCCTACCTCGTCAGCGGCGGGAACGCGAAGGACAAGGCGTTCGCGAAATGAAGTGGTCTGCAGTCGCAAGCGACTGCGGAGATGGCCTTTCGTTCTTTTTTCGGTGGAGGTAGGACGTCAGGAGCAGGCGGAGAAGTTTTATTTGTCGGGCAAAACAGGCTGCGAAACGGCAGACTTGGGAATGCTTGCCATGTGCGGATCACGATGCACCAGGATGGCTCCATGCTCAGCAGCCGTGGCTGCGATCAAAGCATCCATGTTTGGCAGGCGTTCCGCCGCTGTCTGGCGCAGATGATAGGCGCGTGCAGCAATGGCATCATCGGCTGGAATGCCCTGACCCAGCAAGGTTCGATAAATGTCGATGGCTCGGTTTCTCTAATCCTTATCTGGGCAGATTTGACGCAGCCGGATGTGGAATTCAAGCCAAGTGACCGAACTAGGGCGTGTTTTAAAACTGGCGTCGAGTTGTGATTTGATAGCGAAAGAGTATTTGAACGTCCCATGCAACTATGCCCGTCATTCCCGAAAGTAGTGACTCAGATCGAGGCTCTTATAATCGCCAGAGACCCTTAAATACCATACCGCGACAGATGTTCGGGAGGGCAGACCCATCACCATGCTCTCACTTGTCATTGAGAGGTTACTCTTCGTGCTGAAGGAGGGCGTGGGTTGGCGAGCGATTCATGGCCCTGACGTGGCTTGGAGCACGGTTTATGCACACTTCCGGCGCTGGACCAAAGAGGGAATCTACGCTGAGTTGTCACAGATGTTGCCCTGGGAGAGCACCCAGGAGAGTCGCGTAGGTGCCATGGACTCCACCCATGTCAAAGTGCATCGCTCCGGGTGCAATCCGGCTGGAGGCCAGGCGGCCCAGGCCATCGGCACCTCAAGAGGAGGTCTCAACACCAAGATTCACGCCATCGTGGCGGACAACGGCGAGCCTTTGGCGATGAGCTTTACTGGCGGCAACAACCACGACAACCCTCAAGCCCAAAGACTCATCAAGGCGATGGACACGGCGGCTGGGGTGGGAACGCTCATCGCTGACCGGGCCTATGATGCCAATGCGACTCGCGCAGCGGTTGAAGCGGCGGGATGCGAGGTGTGCATCCCACCCAAAGCCAATCGTGTCGCACCTGCTACTTACGACCAAGCCACTTTCACCAGGCGGCATGTGGTCGAGAACTTCTGGGAAGTGCTCAAGCCCTGCGCCGCGTCGCGACCCGATACGAAAAGCTCAAGCAGAATTTCGAGGCTGTCGTTCACCTCGCTATTCTCGTCCAACACCTCAGAGGTCAGTTCCAATCAGCCAAGTTCCGCAGAGCTTTCAGTTTTTAAACACGCCCTAATCACCACCCAGTTACTTTGATCAGCAACGATGTTTGTTATCCACTTCCTCAAACCCCGGCTCTTCTTGGTAGTGCGCGATCAATGCGGAGGTGTCCAGCACATGGGTTATGTTCGTGTTCATTCTAGGACTCAGCTTCGGAGTTCATGGTCTAGCTCGCGCTCGCGGATCAGGTCACCCACAGCATCTTGTCCTTCTTTCTTGTGTTTGCGCCCCAGTTCTCTCACCCGTCGCAGCTGTTCCTCACGGCTCGGGGCGGCCACTTTCATATGGATGACCGTTTCGGTTTCATCCGCCTGCCAGTCTAGCTGCACGCCTGGGCGCAGGTTCAGCAGGCGGGCAAGTGCCTCTGGGATGGGCGTGGTGAGATCAGGGCTGCGAGTGGTGATCGTGGGTCATCATTACTTCATTGCGTTTCAAATGGCGAGTCCGGTTTTATCAAGCCGCGCCTCCCTATATTGGAAAGACGGCGATCCGATGTGCAAGGCTGGCGGTGGGCTACCATCAGCGCTGAAACACTTCCTCTTCTTTCCTGAACCCATCGGCGACGACGGTTTCGCGGATATTGTCTTTGGTGACGGCGACGATGTCTAACAAGACGCTTGGCACGGCGGTCTTGCCGTTGTCGGTTTCGGCTTTGGCGATGAGGGGTTTCCGTTGGGCTAGCTTGACGGCGAGTTCGGCGGCGCGTTTGGCGAGCTGAGTCAGCGGCTTATAGACGGTCATGGTCTGGG
>JBEBGU010000762.1:0-2779 GCA_040081325.1 Prosthecobacter sp. | reverse complement strand
AGCGCTCCAGCATTTTGAAAACAGGCGTCCATAACAAAGGCTGCAAAGGTGGCTGCGTGATCTCAGGCATCGCGGTAGGAGACGGATCTTTGTCAGCCGCATTCAGCCGTGCCCAGGCATACGGGCGGATGACTTTGGTTTGAAAACCATGCCCACGAGCTACTTCCCGAGCGAGCTGCGCCTGCTCCATTCCAGAGGCGCTACTCAAACCACGAAACGTGATGAACACGTGCACCAGCGCCAGCCCGATGGCCACGGCGTAAAAGGCAAACCGGATGAGCGGATTGCTGGCAGATGGCGTGTGCAGTTTCGACATGGGTAATGTTTGGCGATGGTTTGCCGTAGTTTGGGGCGATTTGCAATGGTTGACCCAATCACTCGCGCTGTTGCAGCAGCATTCAGGACAGGCATACTGCCGCGCATGTCTGATTCCCAATCCGCCGATCTCTCCCTGCTCGGGCGCTCCGAGCACCGCCTTCCTGCCTCACCCGATGAAGCCGCGCTGGAGACTTTCCCTAACCGCACGCCGGGCCGCAATTACAGCATCCATCTCAGTGCGCCAGACTTCAGTTCCCTCTGCCCCGTGACCGGCCAGCCAGATGCCGCTCATGTCGAGATCCTCTACATTCCCGATGAGCGCTGCGTGGAAACCAAGTCACTCAAATTCTACCTCGCCAGCTATCGCAATCACGCCTCCTTCAACGAAGCCATCGTCAATCGCATCCTCGACGATCTCGTCAAAGCCTGCGCACCCAAGCAAGCCATCGTGCGCGGTCGCTTCGTTCCCCGTGGCGGCATCCAGCTCACCTGTGAGGCACGTCACCCGAATCGCGAAGTGCCGCTGGAATGGTCGAACAAGAAAATGACGAATGACGAATGACGAATGCAGAATTCGGGCACCAGCATTCCTTCGTCATTCTACATTCTGCATTCGTCATTTATGAAATCACTCATCTTGCTCAGCGGCGGCATGGACTCCACCGCCGCACTTTATTGGGCGCTTCGTGAGCACGAAGTCGTCGGGGCAGTGAGCTTTGATTATGGTGCCAAGCATAACCACAAGGAGATTTCTTTCGCTCAATGGCACTGTCAGCAGCTCGGCCTGCGGCATGACATCGTGGCGCTGCCGTTTGTGAATGATCTCTTCAGCTCCGATCTGCTCAAGAGTGGCGGCGACATCCCCGAAGGTCACTATGCCGATGAAAACATGAAGCGCACCGTCGTGCCGTTTCGCAATGGCATCATGCTCGCCATCGCCTGCGGCCTCGCAGAGTCGCGTGGAGCCGAAGCGCTCGTCATCGCCGCGCATTTCGGAGATCACGCCATCTATCCGGACTGCCGCGAGCCCTTCATGCAGGCCATCGCCGAAGCCATGCGCCAGGGCACCTATGCGCGCATCGAACTGCTGCGTCCCTTCATCGCTATCGACAAAACGGGCATCGCCAAACTCGGTCAAGAACTCGACATCGACTTCGCCCAGACCTGGAGCTGCTACAAAGGCGGCGACATCCATTGCGGCACCTGCGGCACCTGCGTCGAGCGGCGCGAAGCCTTCCTCCAGGCTGATCTGCCTGATCCGACGTTGTATGTTAGCACCGGGCCTCTACCTGAAAAGTCAGCGGCCTGATCAATCAACGGATTTTCTATCGCCAAGGGAAGCGGCTTTAAGTACGCTCTTAAAACGACCATGGAAACACCGCTCTCGCCCCTCGACTTTGCCCGCCGTGCCCGCCGCCTTTACGCTGACCGCGAGGCCGTGGTCGATGGCAACCGCCGCTTCACCTACCGCGAATTCTTCGAGCGCTGCGACCGCTGGTCGTCCGCGCTGCAAAAGCTCGGTGTGAAGCCTGGTGAACGCATCGCCACCATCGCGCCGAACACGCATTCGCATCTGGAGGCCTACTACGCAGTGCCGCAGATCGGGGCTGTCATCGTCCCGATCAATTTCCGTCTCACCGCAGACGACTTCGCCTACATCCTGAAGCACAGCGGTGCCCGCATCGTGTGCGTGCATGCCGACTACCTCGATGCCGTGGACAAAATACGCGATCAAGTGCCCGGTGTGGAGCACTTCATCGCCTTCAGCGGTGCCAAGCCCCGCTGGATCGACTACGAGGCTACATTGGCTACCTCCGCGCCCGACTTCATGCCTGCCGAGGTCGTCGAGACCGAAATGATCGCGCTCAATTACACCAGCGGCACTACGGCGAACCCGAAAGGCGTCATGGTCACGCATCGCAACACCGCGCTGAACATCATGGGCCACCTCATGCACACGCGCATCACAGCGGCGGATCGTTACCTCTGGGTGCTGCCCATGTTTCATGCGAATGGCTGGTGCTTCGTCTGGACGATTACCGCCGTCGGTGGTCGTCACGTCTGCATTCCGAAAGCCGATCCACGCTTGATCTTCGAAGCCATCATTCGCGAAAACATCACGCTGCTCTGTGCCGCACCAACCGTGCTCATCAGCATCGCCAATGCACCCGAAGAACTGCAAAAAAGCGCCCCGCGTGGTGTCCGCGTCTTCACCGCCGGCGCTCCGCCCGCTGCGGCCACCATCGAGCGTATGGAAGGTGAACTCGGCTGGGAAATCACCCACGTCTATGGCCTCACCGAGGTCTCCCCCATCGTCACCATTTGCGAATCACGTCCCGAACATGTGCTGCTGACGCCACAAGCACGTGCGGTGGTCAAATCACGTCAAGGCATCGAATACCTCGCCAACGCCGAAGTCCGCGTCGTCGATGACGAAGGCCACGAAGTCCCCCAAGATGCC
>JBEBGU010000761.1:0-2780 GCA_040081325.1 Prosthecobacter sp. | reverse complement strand
CAGCCGTAGTGCTCCTCTAATAGAAGGAGGAGCTGCATGATGGCCATGGAGTCGAGTCCGGCGTCGAAGAGGTCAGACTCGACGGTGAATCCAGGCGGCGTTTCGAGCACTTCGTCACGCACCAGAGAGAGGACACGCGCTTCGAGTTGGGGGAGAGTTTCGTGGGCAGACATCAGGCAAAGAGGGGCCGAAAGTACAGGCCTGCCATTCAGGGTCAAGGGCGGTTGTGCCAGCCATGACATCTGGTGCCAAATAAGCTAAATCACTAAGCAGTTGACTGTAAATCATTGATTATTAGTCATTTGAGGGAGGATCCAGATTTGGAATTATCTTGTCAGTATGAGGACTTACTGATTTAAACAGCTCACAATTTAAAAAATGATACGTGCTACACTCTACTGGCTTGTTTGTTCCGCCATCGCCCTGCTTTCCATGAGCAGGGCGGCGGAAACTTCTATCGAGTCAGGTTTAGTAGGCTTGGCTGATCCGACATTGCATGCTTTGAGTGTTTCTGAAACATCCAAAGCAGTGCTGCTAGGAATCGGCATCATGGCTCTAGCCTACACTTACAGGCGGGCATGGCTAAACTACATGCCAGCCCAAGCAAAGTGATCTTTAGGCGACTTTGGCCACAAGGTGCTCAGCTGCCTTAGCGGCTTGCTCACGCAGTTCGGGATTCAGATTCTTCTGCTCGAACTCGCGGCACCAGCCTTTGATTTCGAGTTCGTTGAAAATCTTGCCAATCACACGACGCAGCAGGCCTTTTAAATTCGGCAGTTCGACTTCCTGAAGGCTGCGGATCGCCGCTTCTTTGTAGGTTTCCAGCATGAGCGTGGACTTTTCATAAGCGCCTGTTTCCTCTGCCCATTGACGAATGGTAGGCTTGTCTGGCAGCGTCGCCGCTTGGCCATTCCATAGCGCTTCCATCGTATCTTTGACCTCGCCTTTACCGCGCTCACGCAGCAGAGCCAGGATGATGCTGGGACGGATGCTAACATTGTTATCTGCCGCGGAGTCATCACCGAGATCGTCGAGGTCATCGCGGATCTGGTAAGCGATGCCCAAGTTCTCGCTGTAGCTATGCAGCGCATCAGCCGTCTCATCGAGCTGGCCTGCCAAAGCAGCGCCGATTTTCAGAGCGACCTCAAAGGCTGGTGCCGTCTTGCTGCGAAAGATTTCCAGCACCTGCGTATTACTGAGCGCTACGGGATGATTGTTCCAGAGCAACTCCGCGCCCTGTCCACGACAGAGTTCACGCTGACCTTCAGCCGCCACTTTCAAACACGCGCTTCGCAGATGGCTGGCGCATTTCATTTCGGCCAGAAGGCGGTACCCCTCGCCGATGAGCAGATCTCCCACATTCAATGCCACTCCCACGCCGTATTCGGAGTGCAACGTTGGTTCGCCATAGCGCTCAGCGTCGTTGTCTTCGATGTCGTCATGGATGAGTGAGGCCTTATGGAAAGCCTCGACGGATACAGCAGCAAGTTTGAGATCATCAGAGATCGGGCCTTCAGGATCTTCACGCAGCGCCTGATAAGCGGCGATAGTCAAAAAGGGCCTCCAACGCTTACCCGCGCGGCCCAGCCAATCACGAGCGATTTGTTCCGTCTGACAAGTGGGCTTACCAAGCAGCGCATCGAGAGCTTCGGCTGTGAACCAAGTCTTCACTTCATCATGCAACGCATTCAGGTTCAGGCGGCGTGTCTTGTCTTCGCTAGTCAGGTGGATGTAGTCCCAGACCCAATCGACATCGACCGTGGTATCGATGCAGTCATCTTGAAGCAAAGGCACCGCCACCGCAGGGATCGCAGCCGCCTCGATGTAAGGGAACGTGCGCTCCAAAACAGGAAGGCAGGAAATACCTACGATGGCCTCGATCTTGCCCGTCTGGATCAGCGACATGACGATAGCGCTACCTTCAGCCACCAGCACCGCATAGCCCAGCTTCTCTGCCTCATTTTGGAAGTCCTGGATACTGCACAGACCACACTGTTTGCAGAGCAGGCCAAATTCATCAAAGGGAGCCGGGCACTTGCTCTCGATACGGATGCATTTGGGCATGAGCAGCAGACGCTTTTCAAACGGCACGCTGGCCAGAGACTCACGCCACGTCTCATTCGCCAGCAACACACCCGTGTAGTCGCGGTAGATTTTCTCGATGCCATTGAGCGCCATGATCTTCTCCGTGTGAACTTGCAGTTCATCGATCGGCACAGGCGGCACCAGTTTGTGCTGCTCAGCATATTCACGCACCGACTTCAGCACAAAGTCACGGTCCTGCTTGGTTTGCGGGATGTTCTTTTTTGGCTGACGAAAACGGCGCACCAATCCAGGAATGGCAGGTGGCAGGGCAGCAGAGCGGACGGCAACAGTGGACATGGGGGAAAATGACGAATGAAGGGAATGACGAATTCCGAATGGTTTCCCTGTAACCGTGCCGCTTCAGCCTAGTCTTGCAAGGATTGCGCTCAGATGCGCGAAAATTGCGCTAACTCAGACCACCGTGCCCTTGTTGCTGCTCTTTTTCTTCTTGGGCTTGGTGCCTTCTCCGGGGATGCCTTCGTCTTGTAGGATGGTGTCCTGGGGGAGTGGCGCGGCTTCATTTTCGAACTTGGGCTCGGGCTCGTTGTAGGGACTCTCTTGCTGGTAAAGCTTGAGTCGGCCTTTGAATTCCGCTTCGAGAGATTTGCGCTCTTCTTCAGCCAAATCTTTGTCCTCTGGCAGCAGGGCGAGGGCTTTCTTTTGCCAAAGAATGGCTTCGAGATATTCGCCGTTGC
>JBEBGU010000760.1:0-2780 GCA_040081325.1 Prosthecobacter sp. | reverse complement strand
AAGTGGGGTGATCCCTTCATTTCGGGTGCTGGTTCGACGAAATTGATCATGGGCTGGCCGGTGGTCATCACGCGCTGATCGTCTTCGATGTATTTAGCGGCGCGGGCTGGTGAAAAGAAGTCGTGGTCGGTCTTGCCGATGGCCTCGCTTTCCGTGCGGACGCCGCAGTATTCGCACGCAGTGCGGTTGAGGGCGACGACGCGCCCTTTGCGATCTTTGATGAAAAAGTTCACGTCGGGCAGCATGTCAAAGAGAGGCATGAGCTGCGCTATGCCCTCCATATTGAGACGAAGTGGTGGTTTGGCGCGAGGTGATTTCATGCCGCGTTTATACAAGCAAAATCACCGGACATGCAAGACGAGTCAAGATGATAGGCTAAGCTAATGAATTACATCGCCCACAAAAACATGCCATCTCTCAAAGCTCTCATCCGCTTCGCTCACCTCGCTTTCACTTGCCTCATCCCCATCGCCGAGGCAAACGGGGCCAAGCCCCTCCACATCAGGGACTACCAGGCCCACATAGCCTGCGGCAATGAGGTCACCGTATGGCTTGGGCATCGTGTGGCAGTGGTGCTCGATGGCGAGAAGCCGGAGCAACGCGACCCTGCGATCATGGCAAAAATAACCTCAGCACTCGATGGCATCTTTAACGCCTACGACAAGGTCACGGGCAAGAAGCCCAAGCTCACCGCTGATATCAAGAAACGCATTATTGTCGAAGTCTCCGACAAGGTCGGCGGAGGCCTCGCAAACCACGGCCAATATGGGATCGGCATCGGCGACGGTTTCTTCAACGACCTCTACGAGCGTGTGAAAGTGGGCACGAACACTTACGATCAAGTGTTCTTCTACGAGGCCGCGCGCAACTATTGGATGCCTGACATGAACCCAGCAATCGACTACCACACCACCGAGGGGCCGACCGACTACGGCTGGTGGACCGTAGGATTCAACAATGCCATGTCTGTCGTGATGCCCCGGCAGGTGCAAGGCGTCACCGATATGGTTTACTTTGGTCAAAGCGGACAGCAGTTCTCGGACAGCATGGAAGCCAATCTCACCGAATACTTGTCAAAGCCGGAAAAGTATAACTGGGAGAACTCATGGTGCGTTCGACTCGTGCCGTGGAAGGAAAACACGAGTCTTAACGATCTCATGACCGGCCTTCTAATTCGCTTACAGCGAGAGAATGGAGGAATCGATTTCATGACCAGACTGTATAGCGAAATCCCAAAGCAACGGCCACTTCCCACGAGCCTGAGCGACTATCAATCTGCCCGCGACAACTTTTACGCCGCTGCCAGCATCGCCGCGAAAGAAGACTTGTTCGTATTCTTCACCAAAGACCTGCGTTGGCAAATCAGTGACAAGGCGCATCAAAAGGTGAAGGGGAAGCTCTGATGGGGCAAAGTGCCCACTTAATGGTTTCGTGCGGTTTTTATACAAGCGATTGATGCAGACGTGCAAGACAAATCAATGCTTCAGGGACACGTTGATAGAGTCATGAGTGTTCGTGTATTTCTATTTCTCTTGGGCCTGCCATCCTGCGCGATCGCCGCTGAACCGGTGAGCTTTTCCCGTGATGTGTTGCCCATTCTCTCTGCGAATTGCTTTGCCTGCCACGGTCCGGACGAGAGCAATCGCAAGGCAAAGCTACGGCTGGATGTGGAGGTAGAGGCGAAAAAGATGGCCGATGGCGAGGCACCCATTGCGCCGGGGAAACCGGAGCAAAGCAGTGTCATCGCACGCATGGTGAGCACGGACGAGGATGAGATCATGCCTCCCCCAAAGTCGCACAAGACGATGAAGCCGGAGCAGATTGAGTTGGTCCGTCGCTGGATCGCGGAGGGTGCAAAGTGGGGGTTGCATTGGTCATTCGAGCCTGTGGTGCGGCCTGCTGGAACGGTGGATACAACTGTGGGCGCAGCTCTGGCCGCGAATGGGCTGGCACTGCGGCCCCGTGCGCCTTCCCATGGGCTGGTGCGGCGCTTGCACTTGGATATTATCGGGCTGCCGCCGAGTGAGATGTCGGCAGCGGAACTGAGTGATCAAGCATACGAGGCCTTGGTGGATTCGCTGCTCCAGAGGCCGCAGTTCGGGGAGCACTGGGCTCGCATGTGGCTGGATTTGGCGCGGTATGCGGACACGAAGGGCTATGAGAAAGACCTGGGCCGCACCGTGTGGCCGTATCGGGACTGGGTGGTAAATGCGCTGAATGCGGACATGCCTTTGCCACAGTTCACTTTGGAGCAACTCGCGGGTGATCTTTTGCCAAAGCCCACAGAACAGCAGATCATCGCCACCGCTTTTCATCGCAACACGATGGCGAATGACGAGGGCGGCACCGATGACGAGGAATTTCGCGTGGCGGCGGTGAAGGATCGTGTGGACACGACGATCCAGGTTTGGATGGGCCTGACCATGGGCTGTGCGAAGTGCCACACGCACAAATACGATCCCATCTCCCACGAGGACTATTTTCGCCTCTACGCGATCTTCAATCAGACGGAGGACACGGACCGCCCGGATGACGGGCCGAAGCTCTCCAAGCCATCTCCCGAGCAAATCCAAGCGCTCGATGCAGCGAAAGCGAACCTCACGAAACTGCGTGCTGCCTTGGCCGTCGCTCTCGGCAGCGATGTGAAGAACAAGTCTTTGGAACTCGCTGATGATGCTGACAATGCTGAGATCCAGAAGCGCAAGGAAGAGGTCAAATCAGCTCGCGAAAAGGTCAAAACTCTCACAGAGGAAATTCTCGCCATCCCGATCATGCGGGAG
>JBEBGU010000759.1:0-2782 GCA_040081325.1 Prosthecobacter sp. | reverse complement strand
TCAGACGCACTGGCCAGATCATGGGATGGAACAGGAGGAGACGCTGGGAGCGCTGACAGACTTGATCGATCAAGGGAAAATTCGTGCTTGGGGCAGCAGCAATGAGACGTGCTGGGGTGTGATGAAAAACCTCTGGGAAGCTGAGAAGCACGGTCTTGCTCGCATGGCCTCGGTGCAGAATAATTTCTCACTGATAAATCGCCGCTGTGAGAGCGAGCTAGCGCAGGTTTGCCGAAAGGAAGGCGTGAGCTTGCTGCCGTACTCGCCGCTGGGTGGCGGTGTGCTGTGCGGAAAATACAATGAAGGTGCTTTGCCCAAAGGTGCGCGCTTCACTGACTACATTCAGAATGGTGGCCCGCGTCAGAAGCGCATGGCAGCCCGCTTTGTGAATGAACGGAGTTTAGAGACGGCTGCACGTCTCCGAATCATCGCGGCAGATCTCGGTGTGAATGTGACGGCATTGGCGCTGGCTTGGAGCAAGCAGCATGACTTTGTCGCATCGACCATCGTTGGTGCCACGACGGTAGCGCAGTTTGAGGAAAGCCTGCAAGCGGCTGACCTGGTGCTGAGTGTAGAAACACTGGCGCGTATTGATGCTATCGATGAGGCCATCCCAACGCCGATGACGGAGGATGGACTGAGGAGACTTTGAGCGTCGTGTGATCAGTCACGCAGCGCTACGGCGGGATCGACTCGGGCGGCGAACCAAGCGGGAATCAGCGCGGCGATGAGGCAGAGGATGATTGCTAATCCACAGATGGAAGTTAGGTCGCTGGCCTGAATTTTAGAGGGAATCTCACTGAGGAAATAGATGTCCTGCGGGAAGAAGTCGCGTCCGGTTTGGGCGGTGATGAAGTCGCGCAGGTCATTGCGGAAATGCAGCACCGTCATACCGCCGATGAGGCCCGCAATGATGCCCATGACGGCGACGATTCCTGCCTGTGCTAAGAAGATGCCGATGATCTGTCCTGCGCGTGTGCCGAGCGCGGTGAGGATGCCGATTTCCCGGCGCTTCTGAACCGTCACGGTGATGGTGGTATTCATCACGCAGATGGCTGCGACGAGCATGATGAAGATGAGCAAGAAGTACATGAGTGATTGCTGATTCTCCACACTCTGGAGCATGAATCCATGCATGTCGGTCCAGGTGCGTGGTCGCCAATCGTTCGGCAGGGTGGACGTTTCGATCCACTTCATGGCCAGTCGATCTGCGGCATCGGGATCTGTGATTTCGATTTCGATCCCGCTGACATCTCCCTCCAGATTGAATAGTTCCTGTGCGATGTGCAACGGCGCGTAGCAGCGCTCTCCCGCAGTGTCAGCGCGGATGATGGCGGTGACGGTAAGATCTTTGGGAATAACGACGATCTCCTCGCGTGCGCTTGCTGCTTTTGTCGCATCCTTTTCTTCTTCGACCTGACGCAGGTCACGGATCATCTGGCGGATGGTATCACTGGCGAGGATCGAGAGTACATCGCCCACCTTCACTTTGAGTTTCTTCGCGAGTCGATCGGTGATGATGATGTTGTCGCCCTTGAGATCAAATTCACCCGAGAGTCGGTGCTTACTCAGTTTGGTGAGGAGTGCATTTTCAGTGCCCTGCTTGAGGCCAAACAGCTCCACACCTTCGGGATCAGATTTACCAAAACGTGCCGCGACCATGCCCTCTGCCATGGGGGTAGCTGAGATGACTCCCGGCTGCGTTTGCATTTGCTTGAGGACATCACGCCAGTTCGATCTGAAAGGCGGCGGTGAACCCTGCGGCACTTCGCCCGTGAAGCGTGGCTCTTGCATGAGGACGATGTGCGGCTCGAAGCCGAGCAGCATCTGTTTGAACTCCACCTGCCAGCCTTTGAAGACGGACATGACCACGACAAGGACGCCGACACCTAACATGACACCGAGCACGGAGATCAGCGTGATGATGGAGACGAGTGAGCGCTTCGGGCGCAAGTAGCGCAGGGCAAGGAAGAAGGGGGCGCTGGAAAGCATGAGGTATGTAGCAGGCTTCAATTAGGGCTTCAGCCAATGATCGAAGAAACGATAGATCACGTCATTCGAGTCAGGGTTTGGATCATGCTTCTCGCGGTTGGTCATCGCCACGCGGTCGTCGTGTCCGAGTAGAGCATTGACGGCACGAAGGTGATTCAGTGGCACCCAGCGTTTTTGCGGATCTTCGGCTCCGCCGGAAACTAGGAAGGGGCGTGGGGCCATGAGCGCCTGAAACTCCACGAGATCATGGCCCTGCTCGATGAGGGCTTTGTAGGCACCGGTTCGCGGGCTGTCAGCGCGCACGAGTCCGGGCTTGCGGGTCAAAGCGGTGTCGAGGCCGAGATACCATGGTTCTTGGTAGTTGATGCTTTCCCGAGTTTCATCAAAGACGACGCCAGGATCGGACCACACAGCGCATGCATATTTGTCCCACAAGCAGGCACCGAACATGGACCACTTGCCGCCATAAGAGTGGCCGACGATACCGATGCGTTTGGCATCTACCTGCGGCAGATTGGCCAGCGCTTGCCAGGCATTCGCTGAGATGTAGCCGAGATAAGATAAGGGCTGGCATTTGGCATTCGCTGTGAGGACTGGCAGACGTGCATCACCACCCGGTGAACCGATAGCGAGGCTGACGAAACCACGTTTGGTTAGCTGATAAGCGAAGTCGCGCAGTGGCTTGGCTCCGAGTCCCACGCTGGTCTCTGGGTCGTAGTAGGGAACGAAGACAGCGGGGAAGGGGCCTGCTCCGTCGGGGATGAGTAAGTAGCCGTCCGCCATCTGATCG
>JBEBGU010000758.1:0-2789 GCA_040081325.1 Prosthecobacter sp. | reverse complement strand
ATCTATGGTGCCCGCACGGCCGTCGGCACGCCTTTGAAATTCGGCACGGTCCGCAGTGCGGCGGCTGATTGGTCAGTTTACCCCGTGGGCACCATTTTCCAGATCGAAGGCACACCGTATATCTATCAAGTGGACGACTACGGCTCGGCGCTCGTCGGCACGAACACGATTGACATCTATCAGCCGACGAAGGCGCACATGAATGCCTGGGGTGTACGCAATGTGAACATCCGCGTGCTCAAATGGGGTTCCTTTTCCAAGAGTGTGGCCATCATGAAAGAGCGCCAAAAATACGGCCACGTCCGCTCCATGGTCAGCCGCATCCAGCGCAGCTAGTCCCCTGCCCTTTTGTGACCAAGGTCGAACGCGCCAGCCATGTCCTTCAGCGACTGGCCGAGCTGTATCCTGATCCGCCGATCCCACTCGATCATACGGACTCGTTCACGCTGCTGATCGCCGTTTTGCTCTCCGCTCAATGCACGGATGTGCGAGTGAATCAGATCACGCCGCGCCTATTTGAGGAACTCGGCAGGACGCCTCAAGCTCTGGCCGCACAGCCAGTGGCAAAGATCGAAGCCATCGTCAAACCTTGCGGCCTCGGGCCACAGAAAGCCAAAGCCATCCAGAAGCTCTCCCAAATCCTGCTCGAAGAACATGGCGGCCAAGTGCCTGCCGATCTCGAAGCTCTGGAGCGCCTGCCCGGAGTCGGCCACAAAACCGCGCAGGTGGTGATGGCCCAGTCCTTCGGTGTCCCCTCCTTTCCGGTCGATACCCACATCCACCGACTGGCCCAGCGCTGGAAGCTGACAGATGGAAAAAACGTCGTCCAGACCGAGCGCGATTTGAAACGCCTCTTCCCCGAGTCCGCCTGGAACAAACTCCACCTCCAGATCATCTTCTACGGACGTGAGTTCTGCTCCGCCCGTGGCTGCGATGGCACCGTCTGCGAGATCTGCACCACGCTCTTCCCGGAGCGCAAACGGGCGCTAAAAACACGCAAGGCTTGAGTTTTCCAGCCACTCGGCTAGCGGAGACGTAACACCCACTCATGCCCACCGAATCCGACATCCGCTCCGCCCTCGCTCAAGTCCGTTACCCAGGTTTCAGCCGTGACATCATCTCCTTCGGCCTGGTCAAAGGCATCACCATTGATGGCGGCAAGGTCGTCGTGGACATCTCCGTCGCCACGCGCGACTCGAACATCCCGCGCCTCATTCATGAACAAGCCATGGACGTGCTGACCAAGGTCGCCGGCGTCACTGAGGCAAAGCTCAACTTCGACATTAAAGAGCCGCCAAATGCCGCCACACCGTCTGCCGACAAACTGCCCACCTCCAGCATCACTGGCGTGAAGCGCGTCATCGCCGTCGCCTCAGGCAAAGGCGGCGTCGGCAAGAGCACTGTTGCCTCGAATCTCGCCGTCGCTTTGAGTAAGACCGGAGCCAAGGTCGGCCTCTGCGACTGTGATCTCTACGGGCCCAGCATCGCCCACATGTTCGGCAGCAACGAGCGCCCGTTCCAAAACGAAGAGCAGCAGATCGTCCCCATCGAGCGCTACGGCTTGCAGCTCATCAGCATGGGCTTCCTGCTCGATGATGACAGCGCCGTCATCGTCCGAGGCCCAATCGCCACGCGCTACACCCAGCAGTTCCTGCGTCAGTGCGCCTGGGACCATCTCGACTACCTCATCCTCGATCTTCCACCCGGCACCGGCGACATCCAGCTCACCATCGTGCAAACCGTCGCGCTCGATGGAGCCGTCATCGTCACTACCCCCCAGGAAGTCGCCCTGATCGACGCCCGCAAAGCCGTGTCCATGTTCCAAAAGGTCAACGTCCCCATCCTCGGCATCATCGAGAACATGAGCTACTTCCTCTGCCCCAGCGATGGCCAGAGCTACGCCATCTTTGGCAAAGGCGGCGGCGAGCATGAAGCCAAGCGTCTCGGCGTCCCGCTCCTCGGCCAAATCCCCATCGAGATGGCCGTCCGCGAGTCCGGTGACGAAGGCCACCCCATCGCCCTCGAAGACACCGCAAAATCAGCTTCGTCCAGTGTCTTCCACGACATCGCCGCCAAGCTCGCAGCAGCCGTGCCTGTAGGCTGAGCGTGCCCATCGAATAACCCTACTTATTCCCTAGCCAATCGACGCTGAGGATTTGATCGACCTCCATCTTGCCGCCGGCTTCGGGGATGTTCTCTGTCGATTTCCCCCATGTCACGCGGCATTTCTTGCCGATGAAAGCCTTGGGATTGTCGAGCACCTTGTCCACGGTCTGGTCGGCCTTCAAAATGAAGAAGGACACTTCCTCACCGGCCTTTGTTTTCATGTTCCAATGGAAGTAATCCCCTTCTTCGATGCCAGTGAAGGTTCCTTCGGTGACTTTGGAATCGCGGAAGACGATGATCGATGGATTCCCCACGGGCGTGTAGTGGCCGGTGAACTTCAAGCCACCCGTAGCCTTGTCCGCGCGGAAGATGGCGATGTTGTCGCCGCGCTGATTACACGAATACAAAAATTCGCCGCTGGGATCAAAGGCGAAGCTGCGGGGGTAGTCACCATGCGTCCATTCTTCGGTGATGTATTTCAGCGTGCCATCCTTACCGACGGCAAAGATGGCGATGCTGTCATGCAGACGATTTCCGGCATAGACGAAGCGTCCATCGGCAGAGAGCATGATCTCGGAGCAGAAGTTGCTACCCGCAAAGCCTGGCGGAAGGCTGGAGATTGTCTGTCGGGAGGTGAGCCGACCTTTTTTAGCATCGTAGTCGAACAACACGATGGTGGAGCC
>JBEBGU010000072.1:0-10509 GCA_040081325.1 Prosthecobacter sp. | reverse complement strand
AAATGCAGTCGCCTTTCTCCAGGTCGATGTTGAGATGGTCTGTCCAGAATTCGACCATCACCTCAAACAACTGTCGCCGACTGTAAATGGCGCGCAGCATGGCGTGGCGGGTGATTTCATCACGCAGCACCGGCTTGCGGAACTCATACGCATCACCCGCACTGAAGTAGAGCGACTCAAAGCGCTCCGCCCGCAAATCACAGGCGGTGTCGGTGATGGAGCCTGGATTGAGCTGCTCCTCGATCCACGCCTCACGCCCCATCTTCTTCACGCGCTGCACATCGCCCGGCCATGGGCCGAAGGCGGCGCGTGAGAGCAGATGAAACTCAGGGTCGATCTCCACGCTCGCCGGCAGGATCAGCTTGGACGGCAACCCTTCACCGAAGTACTCACGATTGACCTGAGTGATCACACGATCACAGCCCGCCAGTGCGGCCGCGCTGAAACTCAGCGTGGTGGCTTTCAGCAAAGAGCGGCGTGTGGTGTGCATGGGCTCAGTTATCAGGCAGGCTTGGCGCACTCAGATGAGAGTCATGAGCGCCATGGGCAACATCACCCCCATGCTTCTCATCTTTCCCATCGGCTGATTTCAAAAACCAAGCCCGCAGCCCGATCCCCCAGCCAAGAATCGCGATCAGCGGCAGCAGCACCGCCCAACCAACGACAGGCAGGAGCGCGCAGCACACCAGCACCATCCCGCCATGCTTCGTCTGACGCCAGGGCTCAATCTGCGGCCACAACCTCTCGCCGATCAGCGCGGCGATCCCGCCAGCTCCAAGAAAACCCCACGCGATGAGCACTCCGCCCACCAGCACCGCTACTGCACCAAACTTGGGAACCTTGGAAAGGATCGCAATGAGCACGATCCCACCGATCAGCGGCACCAGCCCCATCAAGAAACATTTAAACAGCCCCCGGCTCGCCACCTCACGCTGCTTAGCCACCGTCTCCGGCCAGAGTCCGCGAGCGAGCAGCCAAAGCGCCGGAAGCGCCACCACAAAAGCGACTGCGACAAGCAGCCAGATGAGAACAGAGGAGAAGAGCATGGGAAGGAATGATGAAGGGTTGAATGACGAAGTGTGGGGCGGACTTTAATCTGCCCCGAGTGGGACGGACTTCAGTCCGCCGCTATTTGCAGATGACAAAGGGCTTAACGCACAAAATCAGGATCGGTAACAAGGGGGATGAAAAGTCGTCTGATTCGTCTCGGCCTGTCATGACGAAATGAGATCTGAAACCTGCCGCCGATGAAGGTCCTGGACATCGAAGAGCGACCATGAGGTTTACCCAAACCAGTCGATCACTCCATCCTCACTCAGCACGGCGAGTTGCTGTTTTGTCCACGCTGCATAGGCCACAGGTTGGAGGCGGCGGGTGCCGCCTGGCAGGCTGAGCGGAACGCTGGAGATCAGGCGTGTCTCGGGGTAAGCACTGTAGATGAGGCAGGAGTTTTCATCCCCCACGGCGATGCGACCATCGGCGAAGAAGGTGGCTCGGGGTAGAAGCATGGAGCTACGAGTAAAGAGCTGGATACTGTCGAGATTCTTACCCTTGGTCGGGGCAATGAGGACGACCTCGCTACCCAAGAGGGCGAGGAAAGCGGCAGGCTGAACAGGGTTCGTGACCTGGAGATTCAGAACAAGCCCCGGCTGTTCCATCTGACTGACGATGCGGCCATTTAGAATGTGCAGGACATGAGGGCCGGCGCTGAGCATGACGTTCTGACCATGCACCACGAGGCAAATTGGCCTCGACAGCTCGGGTGGTGCCCAGCCGAGAGCGTGAGTACGGACAAGGTGCCCCTCGTAACTGTAAAAGCTCAGGTCGATGGTCTCGGTGACATTTTGATGGGCCACCCAGACACCGTCTGTCAGAGGGTGGACCGCCAGAATATTGGACGGGAGCCAGCTCAGGCGGTCGACGAGCATCTCGCGCGTATTAGGACAGCTAGCGAAGTCGGCGCTTCGAGCTTGGCCATAGCGGGCGGCTTCGCCCTTTCTCGCAAATGGTAGCCATGCCAAATCGCGCACAGGCGGCAGAGTCGGCCTTATGTTCGTGAGGTGTTCCCAGCCTGAAGCGGAGCTGAGTTTCCCCTGGATGAGATCCCTATTTCCACTCACCCACACGGCTTGTTTGGTGCGCTGGTTTGTTCCGACAGCTAGCCACTTTGCCCCCTGGGAAAGCAGGCACTCCCAGGTCGTGCTGTCTTGCGGTAGTTTGAGTGAACCCAGATGGGTCAGAGCGAACAGGACCTGGCGGTGCAGGGGAATGTTGTCAGCGGCTTTTTTCTGTATGGTTCGTCGTGTCTGCTCGCGGGCATCGGCAAAGCGCTGGCTGTCACGGCGCAGCAGGAGATCACTGGCGGCAAACTGCGGCAGTGCGGCGAGCAACGGGGTTTCCTTGGCCGATGAGTCGGAGGCTAGAGCCTCGCCAATGACGGTGATGGCCACCTGGGCGATCCGGCGGCGCACTTCGGGATCTGCCTGCTGACTATGGATGCTACGCAGGGTCTGCGTCATCATCACTCGGTCATGTACCTGATGCTGGGGAGAGGCCAGAGAACGGGCGAGCTGGAGTGCGGTCACCGTGGCATCGAGCCGGGCGAGATACTCAAAGTGTCTCTCCAGGCACTGGCAGGCCTGCGGAGAGTTCGGGTAACCGCTGGCAAGCACCTGGAGGGCGAGAGAGTGCTGGTGGAGCTTTTCGAAAAGGAGGCGCGCATCATGCAGACGGTCATTGCTGCCTCTGACCGCTTCATGATAGGCGGCAATGGCCTCCCGCTCGCGACCGAGGTGGCGGAACAGATCCCCGCACTTCTCGTGCTGAGCCAACTCGGCATAAAGCAATACTGCATCGGTCAGCAGGCCGCCGTCTTCTAGGCATTTGGCAGCCAGGGGCTTGTTGTTTAGCTTTGTGAGATAGATGCGGGCGGCCTCCTGATGGCGCTTTCCACGCGCAAGGGCTCCGGCGGCGGCATGCCAGTCTCCCAGCAATTCGGCGAAGATGTAGGCGGCACGATCGTAGCGTCCTGCCGCCAGCTCGCGGTTCGCGAGATCACGATACTTCTGCTGAAGCTGCCACTGGGTCTGCGGTGACATGCCCCATACATCCGCCGGGCCTCCACCCCGCCGCGAACCAAAGATGGGATTGCGCTCCCCAAGCTGCCAGCTTGGCGGAGCGATGCCGCGTGAGGCATTTCCAGCATCGGAGAAAGGCAGGGCATAGCGCAGCCCGTTTTCAGGATCATTCTCCAGCAGCTTCATGAGACGATCCAACTCGCGTTCACGCTTTTGGATGAGCTTCGCCATCTGGTTAGCCGTCCATTGCATGAGCTGATCCAGCATGGGGATGCCGCGAACATTTGAGCTGGGTCTGCCCGAGCCCGTCGTGCCGGGAGGGCGCTGTGCTCCGGCCTTTCCCCCAAACAAACTGACCATCCCTGACAGTGCCGCCAGCCCACCAAGTCCGACGATAGCTGCCGCGCCGATGAGCTTGTCTTTGAAGCGATCCAGCAGCGGGGCTTTCTTTTGCAGATCCTTCGGTGAAAGGCTGCCGATGTCCTGCGCGGCATCGCCAAACAACCCCGCCAGTTCATCTGGCAGCGCCAGCATGATCCGCCTGAGTTTGGGAAACGGTGGGTGCCCAGGCATGGCTTGCATCCAAGAGGACTCACGAGGCAATGGCGGCACGATGAGGGACTCGGGCAAGATGGCATCTGTCTCCTCGAAGGCTACGAGGCCGAGTGCGGGATGGAAAAAGTAGGCCGCGTAGTTCAGCAGGCGTCGGGCCTCATCTTCTGAAAGGCTTGGATCAAGCCGCTGGCCACAGGGTACAGCCACGCGACCGAGTTCCAGTCCGCAGCACAATACTCGTGGTCCCAGTTTGGCAGCAGTCTCACCCGTCGGCAGAATGAGCAGACCACCCGCGTCTGACTCCTCCACCGAGTTCGGCACGATGAAGAATCGCGCCTCTGGATGATGAGCCATCTCCCCCAACCAAGCCGCCACATCTGATCCCGGCAAAAACCCCGCCCGCACCGGCTGCGGAGCCGTGCTGGAGATGAGTCGAAGGGGAAGTGTGGGCATGGGAGTGACAAGTGAAAAAGAGTCAGGGCATGGGGCCTTTTTTGCGAGAGGGCGAGACGGCTTCGACGGGACGGAAGAGCCTCTGGGTGAGAGGCACGATCTCTGAGATTTTGGCCGGCAATCCTTGGTGGATGTCGAGCAGATTAGGTTCACCGTAGTGTTTGCCTTTTGGTCCCCAAGCGGCGGTGTGGCCCCTGACCAAGATCAGGGACAACTGCTCGCCATCTTCACTGGCATCGCAGATATGTAGGTAGCCAAGAGGATCGTAGATGATTCGTCGGCCATCACTCAAAAGAGCGACCATGAGCCGGGCATATCGCCATCGCTCCAAGTCCACTGGCTGAAAATTGCAAAGCTCGATGCCACTCACATGACAGCCAATCCAAGCTAGGCCCGTGTTTGCATTCACATTGAGCCGATAGACATGTCCGCCTTCGGTTTCGATCATGAGCCGCCCGCTGGTTCCAATGCCCACACGGCACAAACGTCGAATGATCTGTCTTTGCGAATGCTGAACAGGAATCACCTTCGCAAGTTCACGCAAGGAACATGGCATCTCGGACATCCCCTGCTCATGAAACTGCGCTCCATCATAGACCGGCCAACCCTTTGTTTTCGAGGTGCGCTGGATGGTTGCGACTTTGACCGCATCCGAATTCTGTATCGACCATGCATCTGAATGATCATCTAGATGCATCACAAGAAAACCTGAATTCAGGCATGGGAAAAGGATGTCTGACTGCCCAACCTCGATCCTGCAAACACCATCGCACACAGAGGTCTTGATCGACACGAGGGCCAGCTCGACGTGGCTGGCTCCACGGTCTCGAAAGACCAAGAAGTGCCAGTCTGGGTCGCTCTTGTCAGCCGCCACGAGGATGAGTTCTTCAGCGGGCATTCTAAAGAGCAGCACCTTGCCGAGTTCGGCCCTCCGGTCCCACCAGCAAACGCACCCTTCAGTGGAGCAGCCGATGAAACCTCGCTTGAGCACTTCGAACACTTTGCCGTAACGGGGTGGAGCAGGATGATCGAGCGGCCAGGCTTGCAGCCCGTAAAATCGAGGCAGGCGACCAGCCTCATCCGTCAAAGCGGCTGGAGATGGGTGTGCGGTTTTCTTTTGAGCAGGCTGACGAGATTCAAACAAATCCTCCGCCTCTACTCGCGCTTTCGAGAGCACACGTACTCCGACGGAGGAGTGGCGGGAAAGTTCCAGAGAACCTTCGCGATCCACCAGAAGCGTGTGCAGGGGGACTCGGTGGGCGAGCTGCTGCCAGATGGGCAGGGTAGTCAGCGCCTCAGCGGCGGCGGGATGTGTGAAGAGAAAGACTTCCTCCTCAGGCTTGAAGGGATTGTCATCGGCCTCGGCGAGCAGGCTGAGGGCTGTGCCAGGATGAGGCTGGGGTTCAAGGCGGGTGAGCTGCGCTCGCACATCCGCAACGGTTTCCAACGTGATGGGAATGAAGCGCCCTTCCGTGAGGGTGAAAACGGTGCCGATGGGTGCCTCTGGTCCAAGCTTTTGCTTGAGGAGTGCCAGGGCGGCTCCGAGGGCAAAGAGGCGGGGCTTTCCCCAAAGGAAGATGCCGTTGTCGATGAGCAGAAGACGACGTGGTGGCGGCTCGGCTGGCGGCGACTCACGGCGGAGATACAGCGCCTCTCCCTGGGCAATACGAACAGCAAAAGTGAGATCATCCCAAGCCAGCTCGGTCATGAGCAGGCGTGAGGGATCGCCACGGTTCGTGATGTCCGAGACGCCGCCGAGTGGAAGCTCATCGCGATGCGTCACCGCCTTTGGCACATGCAGAATGGCGCTCATCCGCCGCACCAGCCCGGCCACCTGCGCCAGCTCACCGCCCTCATGCTCCAGGGCGCGGAGCAGATCCGCCGGAATCTCGGGCACGGGTGTCTCAGCGGGATCAGGCAGTGGCAGTTCCAGTTGCCGCATAGGCAGCTCATCCAGCCCTGTTCGCAGGCGCTCCTCCAGACTCTCCGGCGGGCAGCGCTGAAAGGCCTTCTCCAGCGCGGTGAGGTCCTTGAGCAAGCGGGCGATGCCGTTGAGGCCGGGCGGGCGATCCGAGAAAATACTGACGTCAGGCGTCTGGACAAACTGCGCTAGGATCGTGCGGGAAATACCTGGATCGAGGAGGTCGGGATGGTCTTCAAAAAGGGTGAGAAAAAGCCGATGTCGGGCTGGGCCACTGGCCGTAAATTTTGATGGGAGCTTGGTTATGAAGCTCAGCCGGTGACAAACATCCATAGCCAGCTTTAACATGGTTCCAGACATGCTCTCTCCACTGCATATGGAGACGATCTTTAGCAGCCGGGTATTGAGATTGTCCGCAGTCCATTGATCACTCAGGGCATCGAGCACTAACAACATGGAACCCAGCGGCGGCAGCCCTGGATGGGCGAACTCCTCCAAGATGCCGTTCAGTTCTACTCTGAAAACGATGAGCCTGTGGTCATCAGCCCAAACAATTTCTGGCACATTTTTACTGGTTCCGTCAAAAGCCCTGATGTCGTCTTCGCGGTTAGAATTCCACTCCCAAAAACTGCGGCCCGGCTGGGCACAGAAGTAGGCGAGAGTTTCGGGAGAGTGCATGGGAGCTTGCTTTAAAGATTCGAGAGGCCTGCAGCCGTGGCGCGGATGGCACTCCGGGTGACGGGGAGAAATGCCTCGGCAGGCAGTCGCTCGGAAGTGCCGTCGGGGTGCAGCAGGGTGAGATCTCCCTCGCCGAGACGCAGGCTGCGGGCCACGAGGGTTGCAGTGATGCCTGCGGGCAGCTCCCAACCGGCGGGCACGGCCACACTACCCTCCAGACACCAGATTTCTCCCGGCAGTGGCGGCAAAAGCGGGCCGCGAACGCAGACACGTCCCGTCTCATCTGCCGCGAAATGCAACCCGCGCAGTCTGGCAGAGATGGTCTCCAGGACCCAGCGGGAGAAGTTTGCCAGCGGCAGCATGATGAGGCCGGACTCGCGCACTTCAACCGAAGGCACGGGTGCCCACGCAATCGGCGCAACGTGCAGTGCAGGCAATGCGGCGGCAGGTGGGCGCACGCGCAAGAAGTCGCTCAAGGGCTGCCACGAAACCTCGGGTAGCTTGGCTACTGGGAGGCGCTTGCCGACAGGAGTGAGCCGCCCTGCGTCATCGGCAGTGTAGCGCATTAGGGCAGGCATGAGTGCCCACTCGGCGCACTCTGTACCGCGCACCCAAACTTGCCCGGCTACCTCACAGGCCTGGAAGCCAGGCAACGTGCGCCAACGTCCGAGCCAAGCGGCATCGGCGGCAGTGAGGGTGGCGATGGTTTGAGGCATGAATGGCGAGGCTTTTGAAAAATCAGAGAGTGACGACTCGGCTCACTCTCCGGCCTTCCTCCAGAGGGCTTCGGCCTTTCCTTGGAGTGCCTCGCGAGTCTCCGCCTGTCGCACCCAGGGAATGCGGGTGGCGAGCGCCGAGAGACGGTCCTTTGCCACACCGGGAGCGAGGTCACCCCAGCCTGCATCAAGGGCATCGAGATCACGCGCGAGACTCTCGGGATCAGGGGCAGCACTGCTGTGGGCCTGGGGGTGGTCGCCGGCTTCGGGCACCTCTTTGTTCAAAGTCTCCTGAACCATAGCGGCGAGCATCTCCCGCTGCTCCTCACGATCCCAAATGCAGCGCAGCACCCAGAGATCTGAGAGGCGGGCGCTCTGCCTGCCACACATGAGAGCACTGGCGGCGATGACACGCTGGAGTTTCACGGCGCGGCGGTCAGACACCTCCATGGCAGCAGCACGGAGACGGGCGATGAGGTCGAGATACGATGCGCGAATGGGAGAGAGGTCGACCTGCGGCAGAGCGGACTGGAGGCTGCGGATGTGCTCGGCTGTCAAACCAACGCTTGGTGGTGCCTGTCGGCGGCTTTTCTCCAGCTCCCAGCCTGCCTCCAGCACAGCAGAAAGTTCCGCCTCAGATACATTACCACAGTGAACACGGAGCAGGAAGCGGTCGAAGAGCGCCTTCAGCGCCTCCTCTTCAGGGAGGTGGTTGCTGGCACTGACGACGAGCAGCGCAGGCAAACGGCGGGTTTCGCGTCCGCGCCGGAAAACGCGCTCATTGAGCACGAGCAGGAGGCTGTTCAGGATGGCGCTGTTCGCGTTCAGCAATTCGTCCAGGAAGATGAAGTCGGCCTCCGGCAGCATGCCCTCGGTGTTCGTCACGAGATCCCCCTCACGAAGGCGGCGAATGTCAAAGGGGCCGAAAAGCTCTCCTGGTTCCGTGAATCGTGTGAGTAGGTAATCAAAAGAGCGGGCATCGAGTCTGCGGGCCAACTCATTGACGAGCGCGCTCTTTGCCGTGCCAGGCGGGCCATGCAGGAAGATGTTTTCCCCTCCTGCCAGGGCGATGCCCATGAGGTCGATGATCTCCTCTTTGCCCACAAAGACGGACTTCATGGGGCGGAGAATTTGATCCGAGAGACGCTGGGCGATTTCGAGAGGTGTCATGGCAGAATAGACGAAGGTGGGTCGAGAGCGAGTGAGGCAGCGATCTTCGGGGCGAGTTCGAGAGAGTGCTCGCCGAGCGCGTCCTGGATAGCGCGGGCGACTTGGGAATCGCGCAGACGGGAGTTGTCCTGCCGCTCGATCACGCGGTCGAAGTAAAGCCTCCAAAGCCCAGGATGGCGATGCAGCAAGGAGAGATCTGGCAGAGGCTCGGAAAGGGGAATGCCGATACCGGAGAGAGGGAAGCGCCGCGCCGCCGTCTCCAAATCAGCGACGAGCGGATCTTCCGGGCTCATGCTAAGGGCTAGGGCATAGAGTTCTGGAAGATGCCGGAGAGTGATATCCGCACTGAGTACTTCCGAGGGAGTCGTGGGTGCAGCAGGCAGAGCAGCGGCCCAGCTTTTCACCTGCTCCTCAGGCATGGCACGGTCTGCGAGCGCCAGGCTCGCACGGTAAAACCAAGCAGCTGAGGCAAGCGCGATCTCGGGAACCAAAGCCAGCCCAGAGAGATCCACAGTCGGCAGTTCCTGCAAAGTGGACTGAAAGGCGGCCTGGAGAGTGCTCTCCGATTCCGCCGCATCGCTTCGAAAGTCAGGTTCACGAGCCACTGCGACTTCCCCGCCGACAAACAACGCGGAGATGAAATCAGGAAGTGGCGCGAGGTTTGGCATCAATGAAATGAGAAGTACACCAAAGCCTGAATCTGATGCAGCCACAAGCCGGATTCCTAGCTGGTGATTTTCTCGCTCACTTCACCTCTTCAGGCCGTTTGGGTCGAAGCTTGAGCCATGACTCTTTTTGCGTGGGAGTGAGGTCTTGTTCCAGATCGGTGCAGGTGCGGTCGATGATGTCCCAGATGTTGTGCATCGCCTGGCCTTTGAAGGTCATCAGTTCGGCGACCGCCTTGTCCGTCTTCTGCTCGAACTTCTGCCGCTGCGCCTCGTCGGGCTTGAGCTTGTCGAGCTGTTTCATGGCGGCCCATTTCATGAAGGCGGGGTCTTCCGTCTTCTTTTTCCAGGCCTGATGCGACAGGACGCCGAAGACGAACCCGATGCCGAGGCAAAAGCCGATGAGGAGTGTCATCAGGCAGCCGGCTTTGAAGCGACGTGAAATCATCATGGCAGGAAGACGCGGGGTGAAAGCGGTGTCTCGATCCACGTCGGCGCGAGTGACATGACATCAAGCTGCCATGCGACGAGTGCCGCACTGGCAAAGAACAGAGCCGCAGATGTCAGCACCGCACGCAGCCCGAGTGCTGTGAGCAGATCCACCCACGGCTCAGCAGGCGTTTCTTGAAATCGCGCGACGAGGCGGGTGGTGAATCCGAAAGGCATCTCGGCAGGCGCTGCCGTGGCGCAGCGCGCAGCTTGGGTGGCAGAGTGCCAGCGTTGGTCGAAGTCATTCATCGTGTTAGTATTGAGCTAGATTCCATTCCTTTGCGATCACACGCAGTTTGTGCCGGGCGCGCATGGCACGCATTTTCACCATCGGGCGTGTCCAGCCTGTGATCTGCGCGATCTCCTGCGTGCTGCGTTCTTCCAGGTCGAGCAGTGTGAGCACGAGCCGGTCTGGCGGTGAAAGCTGGGCGAGTAATCGAGTCACCACGGCCTTGGCATCCACGGCGTGCTCGGAGGGAGCGGTGGCCTGCCGGTTTAACAAATAGTCCATCCACTCGGTCTCCCCTTCGCTCAGATCGGCCATGCGCCACTCGGGCCGCGCTTTCTCGGCACGCAGGGCGTCCAGACAGGTGCGCACAGTGAGCCGGCTGACCCAGTGCTCGAACGGAATGCCCGCTCGCTCGCGGTAGCTGTCGAGCTTTTGCAGCAGTTTTAAAAACACGTCCTGCATCAGATCCTCCTCGCTCTCCCGCCGAGGCAGATGATTCCGCACCAGCCGCCGCACCAGCGGGTGTAGATGCTCGATCAGCGCATGGGCCGACGAC
>JBEBGU010000757.1:0-2796 GCA_040081325.1 Prosthecobacter sp. | reverse complement strand
AGGCTGTTGCTGCTGCTGACCGCACCACTGACCCCCGTGATGCCGCTGCCCCAGGTCACGGCCCCGGCATCCATCACGGTTGCGTTATCCCAGAGATAGCTAATCACCACATAATTGCCACTACTGAGCGACCACACGCCATAGTTGCCAACTCGGTCATCCGTCTGCGTGCCTACAAGGCTGTTGCTGCTAGTGACCTGACCGCTCACACCCGTGGTGCCGCTCCCCCAGGTTACGGCCCCGGCATCAGCCGCGCTTCCATTGTCCCAGTTCGGGCTGATCACCACGTAGTTGCCATTACTCAGAGCTGCCGCAGCGTAGAGTCCCACTTTGTCATTGGCCTGAGTGCCGACGAGGCTATTGCTGCTGCTGACAACACCACTGACACCCGTGGTGCCGCTGCCCCAGGTCACAGCCCCGGCATCGACTACTGTTGCATTATCCCAGCTCGCGCTCTGCACCACGTAATTGCCATTGCTCAACGCTGTCACTCGGCACTCCTCAATGTCAAAAGCGTGTGATCCGGTGAGGGTGCTGATCAGAGCACCTGTGGCTCCATTGAAAAGATAGACTGCCCCGGCATTCGTGCCGCCAGCATCATCGTAAGGGGCAGTAATGACCACATTCCCAGTGCTCAGCGGGACCACGGTGGCTCCGAACTGGTTACCCACATTCGGATTCGGGTCGATAAACTCTGGGAACGGCGGACCAGCGTGGCTCCAAGCAGGGTATAGAACGAGCAAAGTGACTAGTGCGAGCAAGGCAGACGGCAAACTCGGAGGCTGAATATTGGAGGGTCTCATAAGGGGTGATTGACGTGGAGAAATGTATTTGGCACCTGGGCATTTGGACTCGTGGTCAGACAGACCGCGAGGAAGATGGTAGCGAGAGGGTTCACGGCGTCAGGCTGACTTGCACGGCGGATGAGATCAGAACTGAGAGCCAACGGCAAGGAAATTGTCCCCACAGGGGCACTTTGATTAGAGGAGTAAAGTTGAGAGTCAAATCACCGTTCGGCTGGCGGCGCGCGTCTCGCGCCCATTCCCCGTCTCACACCACCTTCAGGATCGGCCACAGCGGCTTCTGCTTTTGCAGAAAGGCCACCGCCTGCGTGTCCTCAGACGTCACCACCGCGCAGAAGAACTCCAGGTGCATCGGCGTCAGCTTCTGGGCCATCAGGCAAAAGTCATTGTAGAAGTCATTGTCCGCCCCGCGCAGCCACAGGATCACCCGCAGATCATTGCCAGGCACCGTCCCCGTCGCCGTGTCCACCTGATGAAACACATACACGCCGATCGGCACCCGCCGCTGCGCGCAGAAGACACGGATCGCCTGCCGCAGCTTCGCGGGCACCTTCTCATCAGGCACCGGATACAACGCCACCGACTCCTTCCCCTCATCCCCGTCAGACACCCGGTTGTGGGTAAACTTCCCCGCCACGAGAGAGGCCACCGCATCAGGCTTCATCTTGATCGTCCCGCCGCCAGAGGCCATCACCCGCACCGTCGTCTGCCCATTGTTCAGGAAGCCAAAGAGCACATCGCCCGGCAGCTCACAGATCATCGGCCTCGGCTCCTTGGAGTTCTTGAGATTCCGCAGCTCATAGCTCGCACAGGCCTGGCTGGTAAAGACCGCCGCAAAGGCCCCCTCCTCATCCTTGTAGGTACACCAGATGAAGCCCTCGTCCGTCCGCCGCGTATGCTCCCCGATCAGCTCCGGGTGCGGTGGCACATAGACATACAGGTCAGACTCCATCATCAGCCGGAACATCTTTCCCTGCACCGACGGGTCTTCCGCCGCCTGCTGGATCAGACGTTCCAGCGCATTCTGCGGCTCCGGCTCTTCCGGCTCGGGCCGCCAGTCTTCGTGGGGTGAGTGGGACATGGTGGTGGAGTTGGTTAGTGGTGATGAGTTAGGGTGAAGCCGTCACCGCCGCGCGCATGAAGCGGCCACCGGGCGTGCTCATCAGCACCGTGTCTGGCGGCTCCAGGTGATAAAACACTTTCAGCGCCCGCACCCACGTTGGCGGCACATGCGGCTGCCAGAAAGGTTCCTGAAGCAGCAGCAGCGCGCCCGCTCCCATCAGCAGCAGCGCCAGCGTGGCCAGCGAGCGCACCCGCACCAAGCCTGTCATCAGCCACAGCTTCTGTGGGAACCCCGTTGCATAGTCCCCCCAGTTGCCGGTGTCGGCGTGGCTTTTGGCCTGGCCCGCCAGCCACAGCATCCCCACGCCCGTCAGCGCGATCACCCACTGCGCCCAATGCCAGGGCATGATGTGCCGCCAGTCGATGGCGAACATCACCTTCACCGGCAGGGTCAGCGCCGGGATGTGCTGGAGCGTCTGCCAGTCCCGCAGGTCGATGGATAGCAGGATGAGAGAGGTGAGGCCAAAACCCACCCCGCCGACGATGAGGAGCTTCTGAAACGGGTCCGTCCACGGCCAGCACAGCGCCGCCTTCTGCCTGCCTGCCTCATCGCTAGTCGCCTCCACCGGTTTCAGCAGGTAAGCCAGTGGCCACCAGAACCATGCCGTAGCCTTAATGTTCAGCCGGTAGAGGAAGGCCGGGAGGAAGCAGAAGATGATGACCAGCGGATAGAACAGCCACATATGCCATTCGCGGTCCTTGCGCCAAGCCTCGATCGTCCCGTCCAGAGCTAGCACAGGGTTGGTATCGCGGATGCCAGGCATGAGTTCGGCGGGCAGGCAGGAATCCGTGCTGAAGTTATTCTCCCGCCAGTTCTCTGGCAGGCGTCTGGCCCCTTGCCAGAGGTGGCACAGCGTCGCCAGCACACGAC
>JBEBGU010000756.1:0-2801 GCA_040081325.1 Prosthecobacter sp. | reverse complement strand
CCATCGGCACCATCATCGAAGCCCGCCTCATCGCCGCCAACTCCCAGGGCGAGACAAGTCCGAGCGCGGTGGTGCAGTTCGAGGTGGCGTGAGGAGCGCATGGCCTGGAGACGCACGACTGAGCAGGAGAAAAGAAACCCATCTCTGCTTCAACCCAAAGAACCGTACCCATCATTTTACCCCGACATCATTTTACCATCCCCACTCATTGAGAAGAGCATGGTAGAATGATGAAGGGTAAAATGATGGGAGCACAGCGGGTTTTAATAGGCTTGGCGTTTCATTTTACGAGCTTCATGAATGGTGTTAAGGCGCTATTGATGAATCCTAAAATCCTGCTCTTCACATGCCTGTTGATAACGACACTCGGTTCAGCTTTACCGATGCGTCCTGAAGAGCAAAAGCTGCCTGAAGTGGAGACGATCCCGCTGCTGCCTGGGGCCTTTTTTGAAAAGGACTATCTGGCTCAGGAGCGTACCTGGGCGCAGCGTTGCCTGCTGAAGCCAGCTCAGAAAGGATGGGAGGGAAAACCCTGGGCGGCTGAGGCCACAGCTCTGGTGGAGGCTGCTCTGGAACTGAAAATGAATGAGGGTGTCCTGGACGACACGCTGGGTCCACTAGCACCCCGATTCCGTGAGTTGCTGAAAGCCGTGTCTGACGACCCGCTGCTCAATGTGCTGGCTGCTCAGTCGCTCTATGCGGAGCGTAAAAACTGGCGTGATAGCAAGGCGGCTCTGGATCAGGCACTGAATCAGGGCAACCTCAGCGCTGCGCTCGAATGCCAAGCTCTGACAGCGCTGCTCACTCAAAGGAAAAGCCAGAATGAATCGGCTCAAGCCGTGCCGCGTGCGCGGTTGCTTGAGGCCATGATCCGAGCCGTCAGTGATGGCAGCTATGATGCAGAGTCCGAGGCCGTCTTTGTTCGTCATCAAATCGCCCTAATCGGTGTATTGGATGCTGAAACCATCGACCCTATCGTGCGCTGGCAGGCCGTGATCGCCGAGAGTGCCTGGCCGGAGTGGGTGAAGCTGACTCTCCAGGGTGAGGGAGAAGTCGATCTGGCCTGGGTCGAGCGCACTTCTCTTTGGGCCTCTGAGGTGACAAAGGAACAGTGGGAGGGCTTTGCGGCGCATTTAAAAGTCGCCCGCGATCTGCTGGCGAAAGCCAATCGGCTGAAGCCAGATCGGCCTGAGTCGGCATCGGTCATGATCAAGGTGGCGCGTGGTGAAGGGGTGGACGAAGCCGAGATACGCTCCTGGTTTGACCGTGCCGTCAGCGCCCAGTTTGATTACCAGCCAGCCTACCGCAATCTACTCTGGGCTTACCTTCCGCGCTGGGGCGGCAGTCACGGTCTGATGCTGGCCTTTGGGAGAGCCTGCGCCGAGACCAAGCGCTTTGACACCATCGTGCCATCACGCCTCATGACCGCATCATTGAGTGTTGCAGAGGAGGTGGGGGAGCCACGGCAAGTCTTCCGTCATGAATCTGTGCAGAAGGCCATCGTGACCATGAGTCAGGGCTATCTCGATGCCAAAGACACACCACCACAGACACGCCATCTACGAGTCTCCAATGCTGCCTTTTGCGCCTGGATGGCAGACGATGATGCGCTGGCGGTGAAGGCACTCAAAGAAGCCGGACCGCGCCTGCACGCAGTCACGCGGCAGTATCTCCACAGCATTCTTTTGCATGAAAACCTCATGCGTGCCGAAGCCTCCGCAGACGCAGGCGAGTATGGAGAAGCCATCCGCGCTGCTGCCAATCCGCCGAAGAACACCGACATCAAGACGATGATTGAGATCTTGAAAAAGGTGGATGAAAAAGATCTCTCCCCGGCTGCCCTCGCCTATCTCCAAGAAGGGCGTGACCTCGTAAGCTTCACGGAGGCCCTGGCCAGCGGCGAATGGGTGCCCTTGCAGATGCATCAGCACATGACGAATTACTATCAGGACGGTGGTGAATGGAGCGTGGATAAAGACGGCACACTGGTGGCCACAGGTGATGACACCCAGTGGGCGAAGCTGGCCCTGCGCATCCCTTTGAAAGAAGACATCGAGCTACAGGGCGAGTACTCCATCGACGTGCCAGAAGGACTCGAAATGAATGGCAGCAGATACGCCTTCGGCCCCATGCTGCGCTGGCAGAAGGCCGATGAGACCTGCGTACGCTTCATGGTCTTCCACAATGAAGGACACGGTGACTGCACTCAGGCCTACTGCACGAGCCTCACAAACGCAGCGCCAGATCGCTCCATCACGATTCAGCCGACCAACAAATTCAGCGTCCGTGTGGCCGATGGCAAAATGAGCTACGACCTCAACGGAAAAGTCATCAACTCAGCTTACTCACTGAAGAAGCTCGGACTAGAGAATGACATCGGCTACCTCGGCTTTGCCAGCTTTCAGCTCCCCTGGGGCGGCAAGGTCCGGGTCTCTGGCCTGAAAGTGCGAAAGATCACCGCCAAAGAACTCGTCACCGCCAAGCCCACCTCAGCCGCTATCGCCAGCCCGATCACCACCGCAGCCATCACCCCCAAGAGCAACAAACTCTACTGGCAGCTCGGCCTCATCGCCGCGCTCCTCGTCATCTTCGGTTTTGTGCAAAAGTTTGTGAAACCGAGTGAGGGATAAAGGCTTTGGACATTAGCCCCCCCCCAAGGCTTGACCTCCAGCGGCCTTTTAGCTTGAATTGGCTCATTCAAATAAAAGCACTTCGATCAGGCCAAAAGCGCTTTTGCGAGGGCTGCAAGGCAGCTAAGCTAGGCTGGAAAGAACCCACAAAATGAAACAGGAGGCAGAAAC
>JBEBGU010000755.1:0-2802 GCA_040081325.1 Prosthecobacter sp. | reverse complement strand
CGATGAAAAGATCGGTCATGCGAGCTTCACGATCCGCAAGGTGTCTGAGGATGCTGAGGAGCCGTTGTATGCGTTTTTGGCCACGGGCTCTGTGAGAGTGAAAGGTGTCAGGTGATTCAAATTGCGAAGTTCCAGTTTTTCGAGTCTAGCCATCACCTGCTGATGAGATGGCTTTCACAGAGAATCCCCTGCACGCTCTGATCGATGCGCAGAACCCACTTTATGGATGAGGGGCAGGGCAGGGGATGAAAGGCATTTTGCCCAACCTGCGGCGTTGTCAGTTGGGTGTCTCTCGTGCCATGATGCGTGATGCTGAATCCAGATATTCGTTCACGCTTTCTCCAGTCCTTGGCGGCTGATAGCCAGTTTTATCAGCTCTTTGATCATTTGCCGGGGATCTCTTTCTTTGCCAAGAACAGCCGCTTTCAGATCGTCTGTGCGAACCGACATTTTGTGGAGAGCCTGGGCTATAAGGAGGAGGCTGAGTTGATCGGGAAGGAGGACTTTGATATTTTCCCGCAGCGGTTGGCGGAGAACTTTCGTCGTGATGATGAAGATATTTTGAAGACGGGGCAGGCGCGGCTGAACATCGTGGAACTGTTTTTCAATCCACAGGGTATCCCGGACTGGTTCATCACCAACAAGATGCCGCTGCGGGACAAGCGCGGGCGGGTGATCGGGCTGATGGGCACGACACAGAGCTACGGGCAGGCTCTGCAGACGGTGCATCCGTATTTGCAGATTGATCGAGCGCTGGCGCACATCCGGGAAAACTTCCGCAAACGACTGAGTGTGGAAGAATTGGCGGCGGCGGTGCATCTGAGCACGCGGCAACTGCACCGAAAGTTTGTGGAGACATTTGGGTGCAGCCCGCAGGCTTTCATCATGAAGCTGCGTATCCAGGCGGGCTGCGAGGCTTTGCAGCATGAGGATTCGCAGATCAGCCTAGTGTCTGCGGAGCTGGGTTTTTTTGACCAGAGCAGTTTCACGCATCACTTCCACAAGCACATGGGGATGACGCCGCTGCGCTACCAGCGGCAGTTCAGGCTGGTGCGGAAGTAGAGTGCGCTGACGCTCTCATTTGCCCAGCCAGTGCAGAACCCAGGCGGGTGGGCTGGGGTTCATGCCTGTGCCGAAGTAGAATCCGCACATGTGGAAAAACAGCGGTGCGGCAAAGCAGAGGGAGTCGATGCGGTCCATGAACCCGCCGTGACCTGCGATGGTGTCACCCCAGTCCTTAGCACCAAGGTCGCGCTTGATAGCTGACATGACGAGTCCGCCGAAGAAGCCTGCGGTGCAGATCAGAAGGGCCATGAGTGCGGCCTGCCAAGGGGTGAAAGGGGTGGCCCACCAGAGGCAGGAGCTGATGACAACGGTGGTGGCGATGCCGCCGAGTGTGCCCTCGACGGTTTTACTCGGGCTGACATGCGGGGCGATGTGGCGCCTGCCGCAGGTCTTTCCCCAGACATACTGCATGACATCACTGAGCTGCACGGTGAGCACAAAAAAGAACAGCAGTTTGGCATTCTGCGCCTCATAACCTTTCAGCGGTAGAGCTAGCAGCATGGGCATATGGCTGACGGCATAGACGCAGACGAGCAGTGCCCACTGGATACGTGCAGTGCCTGCCAGGAAGCCTTTCGTTTCACCCGTGAGCACACGGCGAAAGGGGATGAAGGCAAAGGCATACACGGGGATAAAAATGGTGAAGAGTCCATACCAGCGAATGCCTACCAAGAAGTAATGCAGCGGCAGGATAATGAAGAAGGCCCAGAACAATACCTCGTGATCAGCGCGGTCGGTTTTATTCAGCGTGATGAACTCGCGCATGGCCAGAAAGGAGATGCACGCGAAGAGCACGGTGGTAAAAGTGGGGCCGAGTAGCAGTGTGGCGCAGAAGACGCCCGACATGACCCACCAAGAGCGTGTGCGTGCATTGAGATTGGCGACGGTTTTGCGCGCGCCTTCACTCTTCACGGTGCGTGCGAGCACGGCTCCGAGGATGGAGGCAAGCACAAGGATGCCAATGACGACGCTGATGAGGAGTTTGGTTTCGTGATCCATGGGTAAGCGGATTGATTCTTCAGGCATGGTCAGCGCCTAGCGCGGCGCGTGCTCTTTCCAGGAAGCCAGGCTTGGCTTCCGCTTCACTGAGCTGGATGGGCTCGCGAAAGTGCGCCTGAGCGATGATGGGGACGGGGACGAGTGCGCCCTTCGGCAGGATGCGGCCGAGATTGTCCAGATAGATGGGGACGAGCGGGTGCTGTGGGAAACGCCGAGCCAAGTGGTAGAGGCCGGACTTGAACACACCGACTTGGCCATCGCCACGGCGTGTGCCTTCAGGGAAGATGAGGATGGAGCGCCCGCTTTCCAGGCAGCTAGCGAGTCGATCTAGCGGATTGTTTTCACGAGTAATGCTCTCGCGTGGGATCAGTACGGCTTTGAAAACACTGTCGGCAAGCCAGCGGCGCATGGATGAGGCGGTCCAGTAATCCTCTGCTGCGGCAGGTGAGGTTTGATGACGCAGATGATGCGGGAGTGCGGCCCAAATGACTAGAAAGTCGAGGTGGCTGGTGTGATTGGCGTAATAGATGGCCGGGCCGTCTCCGTGAGGCGCGGTGGGCACGCGCCGGACTCCGGTGAAGAGTCGCGTAGCAGCGGCGATGGCACGGCTGATGATGCGCGCCGGAACCTCAGGGTGCCGATAGGTAGGAATGATCTCTCCGTCTACAGTGAATGCTCGATCCAAATCACCTTCTGCCATCCAGCAGAGATACACCGGCTTCATGTTGGGGTCCGTCT
>JBEBGU010000071.1:0-10589 GCA_040081325.1 Prosthecobacter sp. | reverse complement strand
TCCACGCTGAGTTCAGTATCAGGATTGGTGTCACCGTCAGTGGTGGATTCACTAGCGGTAGCGAGATCAATGACGGGACTGAAAATCGCTGTGCTTGGTCCACCTGGCTGGTTGCCGTTGTTGTCATTGTTCACTCCGTTATCAAGTGTGACGGGAGTGCCACTGGTGGCGGGCAGGGCCGTTGGTGGCGTGACCTTGATGACGTACTTGCCATCACTCAGACCTGTGAAGTTATAGGCACCCGATGGCGTCGTGGTCGTGGTGGCCAGCAACACGTCGTCACCATCACCAGCGGTGTTGTTTGTGCTGTTGTAGAGCTGCACCTGAACGCTGCCTGCACCTAGCTCGGTGGTGTCACGAAGACCATTGTTGTTCACGTCATTCCAGATCTGATTACCGAGTGTCAGTGTGCTGGAAGCAGCCACTTCGCAGACCGTAAGGTGATCCATCGCGATCGGTCCGCTGCTGGAGCCGCCACTGAAGACGAAACTTGCCGTGTCGATCTGTGATGGCGTGACATTCTTCGCCACACGGAAGCGCCAGGTGAACTGACGCCACTGTGGCAGGGCGGTGTTGCCAGTCGCTTCTGACCAGTTGTTATAATCTGCCGAACCAAAAGCTGAGAAGGAGGTGCTGGCACCAGCAAAGCCACAGCACTGCTGTTCACCGGGTGCGGTGGCGCTCATCTCAGCCTGTTGGACTGTGTAGTATTGATAAAGTCCTGGCGTGGAGCCGGTGATGACCTGGAAGATTTGAGCATTCGCCCCCAGATCGAGAATGATGGAAGCCGCTGCTGTGCTGGCATTGGCCGCCCAGATCGACACCTGATACTCACGCCCTGTTTGCAGGACTGAACTCCAGTTTCCACCACCAGCAGCACGCAGGCTGATGCAGGAGTTTGTTCCCTGAAACAGCATGTAGTGATTGCCATGACGTGCCTTAGAACTTTCCACCCAGCCGACCTTGGAGCCGCTGTTGCCAGCCAAGACTTGTACGCGCTGGATCGGCTCACCCAGCCCGCTGGTGCCATTAACGCCACCGATCCATTGGTAGCCGTTAATGCCGCTGCCGAAGTCTGTGCCAGAGCCATTGTAGCCCAGCATGGCCAGCGGTGTGCCGGTCGTGTTGGGTTGCTGCTGAAATTCAAAGCTGGCATTATCAACAATGGCGTTGGTGTAGCAGAGGTCACTATTGGCAAAGGCGAAGTCGATGGTGCTGTCACGATCTGTGCCGTCGCCATCGACGCCGACTCCAGGCTCACCACCCGCACTCAGGGTGATGAGCGGACTCACGACCTGGGTGCCTGCGCCGCCGGGTTGGATACCGTTGTTGTCATTGTTGATGCCATTGTCCAAAGTCACTGCGGTGGTAGAGACGCTCGGGTAATAAGCAGGCGGTGCTGGAATACGAACGTAGTAAATGCCGGGCTGGAGATTGATGAATTGATAGTAGCCATTGCCATCCGTCACGGTATCCGCGCCGATTTTCACATCATCTCCGACACCGTTATCACGCGCGCCATCAACACCAGGAGACCACAGCTCGACACGCACCAGCGGCACACCATTTTCTGTCGATTGACGTAAGCCGTCGTTGTTCGTGTCCACCCAGATCTGATTACCGATGGCAAGGCTACGCGCTGAAAGTGTCAGCGCCCGTGAGACTTGGCAGCCATAGTTGTCCGTGAGTGTCAGGGTCAGGCTGCTCGTCGAGGCACTGGTCGGCGTGCCACTGATGATGCCGCCACTATTCATGCTGAGACCGGCGGGCAGTGAGCCGCTGGTGATCAACCAACTCGTCGGCGCATTTCCACCTGTGCCTGCAAGTGCCTGGCTGTAGCTGCTACCGACAAAGGCATCTGCGAGAGAAGTGGTGGTGATGCTCATCGCCGGACAAGCAGGTGTGATCGTGTGAGTGCGTGTGCCGAAACAAGAACTGCCATCTGAGACACGCACGGTGAAAGTGCTCGGCGTGGTATTGACCGGAGTGCCACTGAGAACTCCATCGTTACTCAGGCTAAGACCAGTCGGCAGTGCGCCCGAGGAGAGGCTGTAACCGTAAGTCTGCCAGCCGGTAACTGTCTGCAAGGCGAGTGATGGGCCTGACCACTTGAGCTGCGCCACGGCACCACCGCCATTCTCATAATACTCAACTCGAATGGTAGCCGCCGTGCCTGCTGTTAAGGCGATTGTTCCTATATGGCTCGTCGGAGACTGATCATACCAGCGGTCGATGATGAGACTGTTATTCACCCACAGGCGATAGCCGTCGTCGGTAGTAGCCTCGAAGGTGTAAGTGCCAGTGGTTGGCACGAGAACGGTCCCGGACCAGCGCACAGAGAAGTTGTTCTCGGGAATGGCTGGATCAGGTGAGCCAGTGCCCCAGTTGAAATCAATGGAGCTGTCCTGACGTGTGAGCAGCAGCGTGGTGAAATTTGAACCCGAGTAGTATTGCCCCATCAGGCCGCTTTGTGGTGATGCGGTGAGTGCTTGGAAGAACGCCGAACCGACCGTCATCGCAGGCAGACTAGCGGGGGCGATGGTGATGACGGGGCAGCCAGCAGCGATGCTGTAGGTGCGCGTGGCCGAGCAGCCATTCGCATCTGTAGCCCGAGTCACAAAGGTGGCCGGATCGGTGGTGCTCGGCGTGCCGGAGATCGTGCCCGCGCTACTCAGCGCCAGTCCGAATGGCAAGCCGCCACTGCTGAGTGTGAAGTTGTAAGGGGCGGCACCACCTGTCGCCGTAAGTGTCTGTGAATAGGCTGTGCCAGAAGTCGCATCTGGCAGGCTGGCTGGCGTGAGTGTGATAGCGGGACAAACAATGAGCGTGGTGTTGATCGTGCTCTGGCAGCCATAGGTATCAGTGGCCCGGAAGGTGAGTGTCACTCCAGCACCATTGGACACAGTCGGCGTGCCAGAGAGTGTGGCGCTCGCTGCGTCAAAGCTAAGTCCTATGGGCAGGGTGCCTGCGGTTTGTGCCCAGACATAAGGAGCAGTGCCACCCGAGGCCGCGAGCACCTGATTGTAGGGGGTATTGACCCCAGCGAGAGGCAGTGAAGCGGGTGTGATCGTGATCGCTGGACAAACTGGCACCAGAGAATAAGCACGGCTGCCAGAGCATCCGTATTGATCGGTGACGGTGATCGTGAAGTCGGTCACTGCCGTCGAGGTCGGGGTGCCACTGAACACACCCGTTGTGCTATTGAGCGTTAGGCCAGCAGGCCACACGCCACCGATGCTGAAAGTCAGTGGCGCACTGCCACCCGTGACCATAAAAGTTTGGCTGTATGCCGTGCCCACAGTGGCACCAGCGAGTTCTGGTGGATTAACCGTGATCGCGATACAAGCGGGTGTCACGGTGTAGGCGCGCGTGGCTTGGCAGCCATTCGAGTCGGTGACACGCAGGGTAAAGTTTGCTTCTGTCGTGCTGACGGGTGTGCCAGAAATCACGCCTGAAGTCGTGTTTAAACTCAAGCCAGATGGCAGGCTGCCACTTGAGATGGCATACACATAAGGGGCTGCTCCGTTACTGGCGGCGACGGCCTCCGAGTAGCCTGATCCTACCGTGCCATTGCTCAAGCTGATAGGGGTCAAGGCGATCACTGGGCAGACGCGCAGCGTTAGCGCGCGCGTGCCTGCACAGCCATTCGCATCCACAGCACGCAGGGTGATGTTGACTCCTGAACCATTACTTGCTGTGGGCGTGCCGCTGATGACACCCGAAACAGAATCCAAAGCGAGTCCTGCGGGCAGTGTTCCAGCACTCAGAGAATGCGCGTAGGGTGCAGTCCCGCCAGAGGCGGTCACGGTCTGACTGTAGGCCGTGCCAACGGTGCCCACAGGTAAGGAGGCAGGAGCCAGGGAGATCGTCGGACAAACGGGTGTCATGCTATAGGCCCGAGTTCCTTGGCAGCCATTCGCATCCGTGGCACGCAGGGTAAACACACTGGAGGCCGTGCTTGTAGGCACCCCGCTAATGAGGCCGGTGGCGGCATTTAAAGTTAAACCTACAGGCATGCTGCCGCCAGAGATCGCGTATGTAATCGGGGCGATGCCACCCGTCGTGCTCACATTTTGTGCGTAAGCTGTGCCAACGGTTCCCCCAGGCAGGCTGGTTGGATTGAGAGAGATCGACGGACAGACCGGCGTGACGCTATAGGGGCGCGTGCCCTGACAGCCATATAAATCGGCAGCACGAATCGTGAAGCTGGCATTGGCCGTGCTCGTGGGTGTGCCTGAAACCACTCCCGTAGTGTTGTTCAAAGTTAGTCCTGTCGGCAGTGTGCCTATACTCACGGTAAAGTTGTATGGCGCGCTGCCACCCGTGGCAGTGAAAGTCTGTGTGTAACTGGTGCCCACCGTTGGCACGACCAGAGATGCCGGATTGACGGTGATGCTCGGGCAGACTGGAGTCACCGTGTAAGACTGCGTTCCGACGCAGCCGTTCGCAGCCGTGGCACGGAGAGTGAAGCTGGCACTCGTGACACTGTTGGGTGTGCCTGTAATTGCTCCGGTGCTTGCATTAAGCGCCGCCCATGACGGCAATGCGCCGCTAGCGAGGCTGAAGGTGTAAGGGCTAGTGCCGCCTGTGGCACTGAAAGTCTGGGCATAAGCCGTTCCGACGATACCACTGGCGAGGCTGGCGGGTGAGAGAGTAATGACCGGACAGATCGGCCATGCTGTAATAACGACAGAGCCAGAACAGCCAAAGACATCAGTAGCCTGAATGGTCAAATTATGGGAACCAACGGCCGTGGGTGTGCCCGAGAGAACACCTGTCGAGGTGTTGAAGCCCAGCCCTGACGGCACCGTGCCGCTGAGAATGACGAAGGTGTAGGGACCAGTGCCGCCTGAAGCCACAATCGTTTGACTGAATGGCAAGCCAACGATGCCCGCTGGAAACGACGTGGGCATGACGGTAATGGAAGGGCAGACCGGAGTCAGTGTGTAGGCGCGTGAGCCAAGGCAGCCGTTAGCATCTGTGGCATTGAGGGTGAAGCTAGCACCCGCATTGCTGGTGGGCGTACCACTGATGACTCCAGTGCTGCCATTCAAGCTCAATCCAGCAGGTAAAGCCCCTGTGGCGAGACTGTAAACGTAAGGTGATGCACCACCACTTACGGTTAGCGACTGGCTGTATGAGCTGCCGACCGTTGCGGCAGCGAGTGAAACTGGGTTCACCGAAATCACCGGACAAATCTGGATCAAGTAGCTCTTCGTCGTCGCACAGCCGAGACTGTCCAAAGCACGAACCGTGACATTCACACCCGCTGCATTACTCGTCGTGGGTGTGCCACTGAGGACACCCCCAGGGCTTAGATTCAGTCCCGCAGGCAGGGTGCCAGCACTCACATCCCAAACATACGGTGCCGTGCCACCCGTGGCGGTTAGTGGCTGCGAGTAAGCTACGCCCACCGTGCCATCAGAAAGCAAAGCAGGCGTGATCGTGATCGACTGGCAGCTCATGGCGAGCGTGTAGTTGCGCGTGCCAGTGCAATTATTCGCGTCGGTGGCGGTGACAGTGATGTTCGCACTGATGGCGGCGGAGGGTGTACCAGAGATGACCCCTGAGGCGGCATTTAAAGTTAGGCCAAGAGGCAATGTGCCGCTAGTCACGGCATAAGAATAGGCAGCGACGCCACCACTGGCGGTGAGTGTTTGACTGTATGCCGTGCCCACCGTCCCCGCTGGCAGTGAGGCAGGATTGATGGTGATGACAGGGCAGATTTTCAGCAGCACCGCCCGTGTGCCCTGGCAGCCAAAATTGTCAGTGGCACGGAAAGTCAGCGATGTCGCAGCACCCGTGCTAGCCGTCGGTGTGCCAGAGAGAATTCCTGTGCTTGAATTCAAAGTGAGACCCGCTGGCAGTGTGCCGCTGGAGAGACTGAAGCTGTAGGGTGACGTGCCGCCAGTGGCGCTGATCGTCTGCGAGTATGCCGCGCCCACCGTGCCATCAGGCAATGTGCTGGGATTCACCGTGATCACCGGACAAACAGGTGTGACCGTGTATGCCTGCGTGCCCTGGCAACCGAGATTGTCCGTAGCGCGGATCGTGAAACTCGCAGCCGTAACACTCGTCGGTATGCCCGTGATGGCCCCCGTCGTGCCATTCAAAATCAGACCTGCGGGCAGAGCACCGACGCTAACCGCATACGAGTAAGGTGCCGTGCCTCCCGCTGCGGTGACGCTCTGGCTATAAACGCTGCCGACGACGCCGTTCGACAGGCTAGCGGGTGTCAGCGTGAGGGCTGGGCAAACTGGTGTCACAGTGTAGGCGCGCGTGCCTGAGCATACATTGGCATCGGTGGCAGTGACAGTGAATGAGGCCGCTGTGGTGTTATTTGGCGTGCCACTGATCACTCCTGAGTTGGCATTCAGTGTGGCCCAGGCAGGCAGAGCGCCGCTCGTGATCGTGAAGGAGTAAGGACTCGTGCCACCTGTCGCTGTCACAGTCTGACTGTAGGCAGTCCCGACGATTCCATTGCTCAATGATGAAGGGTTCACCACGATGGCAGGGCAGGTCTTCATGCTGATGATGCGAGTGCCTAGGCAGCCATTGTTATCGGTGACGCGGAACGTGATCGAGACACCAGCGACATTGCTCGTCGTCGGTGTTCCTGTGATAGCGCCAGTGGTCGGATTGAGTGTCAGTCCGGCAGGCAGTGTCCCCGCAGAGACAGCGAATCCATAAGGAGCTGTTCCGCCTGTGGCTGTGATCGTCTGACTGTAAACAGAACCCACAATACCAACAGCAAGCGTGCTCGGATTCACCGTGATCGCGGGGCAGACTGGCGTGACGGTGAAAGAGCGCGTTCCCACACAGCCCGCGCTATCCGTTGCACGCAGGGTGAAATTGACGGCGGCTGAACTTGTGGGCGCACCAGTGATCGCGCCTGTGGTGGCGTTTAGCACCAGCCCTACAGGCAGGGTCCCAATGCTCACCGCATAGCTGTAAGGAACTGCGCCACCCGAAGCCGAGACCGCTTGTGAGTAGGCCTGCCCGACCACGCCATTGATGAACGAGGTGGGATTGACCGTAACGGCAGGGCAGACGGGGGTCATACCAAAATCACGGGTGCCAGAGCAGCTTGCCGCATCTGTGACGCGAATCGTAAAAGCGAAGGACGCCGAACTGAATGGCGTCCCGCTGATAACGCCAGTGCTCGAATTTAGCGTCAGCCCAGTAGGCAAGCTGCCAGAACTCACGGAGAAGCTGTAGGGGCCTGTGCCGCCCGCCCCAGTCAGTGTCTGTGTGTAGGCTGTAGCGACAGTTCCGTTCGGCAGGGATGTTTCAGTAATCGAGACCGCAGGGCACGAAAGACTCAAAGTGTAGGCGCGGCTGCCAACGCAGCCTGAACCGTCAACGACATTGAGAGTGAAGCTGTAGCTGCCTGTGCTGCCAGTCGGGATGCCCGTGATAGCGTTGTCCATCATTTGCAGACCCACAGGCAAAGAACTGCCACCAGCCAACACAACGAGATAAGGCGCACGTCCGCCGCTAACAGAAATAGCTTGTGTATAAGCACTGAGACGAGTTGCTACAGGCAATGACGTTGGATTCAGTGTGAGAGCCGGACAATTGATCGTGAGGCTGTAAGAGGCCGTGCTCGAGCAGCCTTTAGCATCCGTGGCTTGCACCGTAAAGATGAACGTGTCCACGACCGTTGGTGCGCCGCTGATGATGCCTGAAGTATTCAGACTCAAGCCGTCTGGCAGCACGCCGCTGATGAGGTTCCAATTGTAAGGTGCCACGCCACCTGTTGCGACTAGCGCTTGGCTGTAAACACTGTCCTGAGTCACAGCCGACAATGACGTCGGCGTGATGGTCAGCGCGGGGCACACACGCACACCGAAGTCGATGGTGCGCTCGTAGTTCGTGCTGCCGCTGGTGCCAGGCTCAGTGCCTGTAGCGAGAGCGAAACTCATGCTCGTCACGGCCGTCTCCTTGGCACCAGGTTGCGAGCCGTTGTTGTCGTTATCCACGCCATTGTCAGTCGTCACTACTGTGCTGCTAGACAGCGGTGTCGTGCTCGGCAGGAAGGGCACACGAACCTTGTAATTGGCAGCCGTAGCCGTGCTAAAAGTGTAGTAACCGTTGTCATCGGTCGTCGTGCTCAGGAGCACCGCATTCGTGGTGGCATTGAGCAGTTCGATCGTCAGGCCTTCAACACCGAGTTCACCATTAGTAGGCTCGTAAAGCCCGTCATTATCGAGATCGTTCCAGACAACATCTCCGACAGCAATCCCGCTATTGAAACCAAAGTCCTGCGTCATGTCAGACTCTGCGTCTGTGTCACCATCCGTCACGGGTTCCGTCCCCGATTGCAGGGTGATGACCGGGCTATAGACGAGAGATCCAGGACCGCCAGGCTGGCGTCCGTTGTTGTCATCATCCTGTCCATTATCAGCCAAATCAGGCGCTCCTGAAGTCGTCGGGTAGGTGGACAGAGGAGTGGCTGTAATATAATATTTCCCATCCCCTAGCGGACTGAAAAGATAGCTGCCAGTGCTCGTCGTCGTAATGCTCGGCAGAGCCTCAAAATCAGCATCAGCACCCGCGCCGCCGATCTCACCATCAGCCCCTGTTTTATAAAGGCGCAGGACCACTCCAGCGATGCCGGGTTCACCGACTTCTTTGATACCATCAGCATCATTGTCGAGCCAGACCGCATTGCCCAAGCAGAGGCGATCTCCAGCCGCAGGCAGGGTCTGGAAAAGTAAGCTGTCTTCCATTCCCAGGGGGTTGTTACCATACACACCGAAAGTTAGGCCATCAGCAGACATGCCATCTCCACCATTATATATATTCCAGCTCAGATAGGCGGCATCCTGCTGAGTGTGGCCGTCATTGCGCAGCACATTGAGAATCGTTGTGTAGGCCGCAGTGGGTGACTCCCAGAGCGCCGCAACGCTGCCAGCGCTACCAGTGGAATAGAGTGTTCCAAGCACACGACCTGTATCACTGATGGCACCAACAATGCCACCAAGGGTATCCGCCGCCGCACGCGGGAGATTGGTGCGCACGCCCAACAAAGTATCATAGACAAAAGGTGTGGGCACGCCGCTGATCACCTCTGAGCTACCCACATAGCGTCCATTGGCACTGACCTCGCCGCCTTTGATCCTACCCGTGAAACTAGCCAAAATGGCGGCCCAACCATCCTGCACGCTGCCGCGCACGATCCGGCCCTGACCACTGCTACTCACGACTAAAAGCACGCTACCATCTGCGCTTGCATCAATGACCTCACGCAGACCTAAAATGGCTGTCCACTGCCGTGAGCCGAGTGCCCAGTAGCCGCCCTGGCTCGCTGTTGCTCCGGGTCCATCTGGATCAACCGTTCCAAAGGCATACAAGCTGTCATTGGTGATCGACACTGGCATCACGCTGATGCTGGGATTCGCATCAAAAGGCGTCAGCAAGCGCTGCGTGGTGTTCGTCGCATGCGTGCGAATCCAGCCCAGGACATTAACTTTAACTCCACTCGTCCAGCGCTCGTGTCCGACGGCATTTCCAGCATCATTGATGTCCGTGCTGATCGCGTATGGATTTGTCGACGTGAGTTTTGGCACGTCCGAATATGCATAATTGGGCACGTTCATGACGAAGCCACGCGTCGTGGTGCCAAAACGAACGCCCGCCGTCCAGCGACCATTCGGTGACATGGCCATGATGCACTGCGCTTGAGCATAAGCCTGACCACCCAAGATATCCTTACCAACACGCGTGACCATGTATTGAGCGCCCGGCGTTTCACCGCGCGGCGTGGGGCAAACTGGCGTGACCGGCGGAGTGGTGCTGGCGAGGTAGCCGAAGTTGAGGTTCAAGTTCTGTGATCCTGCCGTGATCGTGCTGCTGGCGATGCCGTCCAGCGGGACCACGGGATCAGCGGTGATGGTGGCACCGCTCATCGTGGTCAATGAATCGACACGCACTTTGATCACATGCGCGCCATTGGCGAGACCATCGAAACGATAGGCTCCATCCGCGCCGACGACGCGACTTGAGCGCCAGGTCGTTCCGGTTGTATCAAACAACTCGACGACAGCTCCGAGGATGCCGCCTTCACCGCCATCGCGTGTGCCGTTGCCATTCGAGTCAGCAAAGACAGTGCCGCCTAATGCCCCGGCATAAGCGCGGCCAAAGTTGAGATTTTCCAGTTCCCAGCCGCCTTGCAAAGTCGCCGAGTAGGTCGTGGCGGTGGTGTTCAACGTCATGCCGGAGGGGAAATCAGGATCAGCGCCGTTGAAGGTGACGCTGTAGGTGCCGGCTGGGACGAGGAAGGTGTATTCACCGGCTGCATTCGTCGTCGTGCTCAGGCTCACCGCACTGCTGCTCAATGTGACGCCATTGAGAGTGACGGTGATGTTTGCCAGACCTGTTTCATTGCTGTCAAAGATGCCGCTGGAGTTTTGGTCATAGAACAGATGACCCGCGACCGAGCCCAATTCAGCGAAGCCAAAGTCGGCGGTGTTGACGACCTGCGCAGCAGCCAGTGTAACGGCGATTTCTTCACCCGTGGTCGGTAGCATAGTGTTGTAGAGGCCAGCGTTCGGACTGCCGACGGGTGCGGCCACATGCTGCTCATC
>JBEBGU010000754.1:0-2816 GCA_040081325.1 Prosthecobacter sp. | reverse complement strand
GCAAATAATCAACCCAGAGGTGAGGGCATTCAGTGTCTCGCTCAATCCCCTCCGCGATGGCATCCGCTTCGGTGATGTCTTGCAGCCTCTCCACCCTCACACTCACGATCTCCAGCGTGATGCGTGAAGCCCAGCGCGGCATGTGGATGGATGGAAGCCACTTCACAAATTCGTCATCAGCATCCGAACGATGCTGAACCGTTTTAGGGTCACGCATCTGTTTGGCAATGTTTGGATCAAGCCCATCATAGCGGTGCGTCTCCCGCACCCACAGCCGGTCCCCCGGTTGACCATACGGACACGGCCACGCTTCCTCTTCAGAGTAAACCCCGAATGCGGCCAGGCCAGGATACAGATCGCCATGCCTGTCCACCAATGAGGTTGCGTAAGTGCTGCATTTGGACTCAACAAGGTAACTCGGTTGAGGCTTCACAATCCTCCGCGTCTGAGTCTTCCGACCGTCGAGGATGGCCCGGACCATCGGGCCAGAGAATAAGATGGGGCATTCTTTCATAGTGTTGTTGTTGTTAGTTATCCCAATAGCGCGCCGACATCGCGCCCTCGGGAAAGGTGGTCGTTGAGGTCCTCGCCTGGCGTCGGCACCAGGCGGGTGATCACTTCGCAGCCGATGGCTTCGAGCTGCTCACGCCAGCGCGCGGCTGCTTTGGCTCCAGCCTGATCGTGCTGCTCCAGTATCTCGATGCGCCTGCCTTCGATCAGTGTCAGCGCGCCGTCATGAATCGGATTCGAGGCACCGAACATAGCCACGGGGATGGCGATGGTGTAGCCATCCACGGCACAGTGCCAGCCTGCGATGAAGTCCCCCGTGCCCTCGACTAACAAAATGGGCATCTGAGGAGCTTTCAACGCGGCGCTCAGTCCCACCGGCCACTTCGCCCAGTTGTTCGTGACACCCATGCTCTTCACCCGGTCAAACCACAGGCCGCCGTCCAGCCTGCGCACCTGCACGTTGCAGGGATTGTCCACGTCCAGAACGGCCCAGGCCGGCAGATCATAGGCCAGGCAGAAGCGCAGCACACCCTGATTCACCGCCTCGATCACGCCGCCCGCATGAGGCAGCTTGCGCACGGTGGCGACGGCATCCCAGTGGCGCTGCTCGCCCTTGTAGAGCTTGGGGACGCTCGGCAGCGGGCGCGGCTCAGTCATCTCCAACGGCACCGGACGCGGCTCGCGTGGCTTGCTCGGCACCGCCTGCCCATCACGCAGCGGACGTCCTTCCAGGATCTCGGCTGCGCCTGTGGCGTCCACTTCGTCCAGCTCCATCACGAGCTTGAGCACATCGCCACCGCACTGGCATTTCCCAAAGCATTTCCAGAACTGTTTTTGAACGTCGATGCTGAAACTCATGCCTTCCTGCTCTTGATGCAGCGGGCATTTCATGGCGTAGCCGCGCGCCGTGCGCTTGAGCGTGAAGCCGCGCTTGATCAGCTCGTCTTCAATCGTGTGACGAGCCTTGATGTCTTCCCAGTCGATCATTGCTGACTCTCCTTTCCGGTGCTGTCGAAGAGCCGTTTGTTGGTGAAATCGTAAAAGTCGCGGTCCCAGCGCAGCTTGATCGGAGGCTTGCCGGTCGTGTTTGGGCCATGCCTGTTCTTCACGATGTCCATGTAGGCATAGACCGTGGGATCGTCAGCCTCGCGGTCCTCAAAGGCGTCATCCTCGCCCATGAGATCGCCCTTTGTTTTTTTCTCCAGGCCTTCCACTTGCTTGCTGATCTTGTCCCAGAATCCCAGCATGATCACCAGATCAGCGTCCTTGGCGAGCTGCGCCGTTTCCGCCATGGCGTTGAGTCCGGCGCGCTGGCCCCATGTTTCCTGCTTGGGCTGAGCACAGACGATGATCGGCACCCCGCATTCTTCTGCCAGCATGTCCAAACCCTTGGAAACATCCATCATCTCCTGCGTGCGATTCCCGTGCGATGCCTTGGAGCTGCTGGTGATGAGCTGCGCGTAGTCGATGCAGATCAGCTTCAGCTTGTGCCGCATCACATCGTAGCGGGCCTTCACTCGCAGATCCTGGATGCTCAGGCCTGGAACGTGTTCGATGAACATTCGACTGCCGATGATTTTCTTTTGTGCATCGGCAATGGCTAGTTGTTCACCTCGGCTGATCTGCCCGCGATGCATCTTCGCCATCTCCACCCGGCTCTCCGTGATGAGCAGCCGCTCCAGCAGCGCCGGCCCGTCCTGTTCCCACGAGTAAATGCCCACCTCGCACGGCAGATAGTTCAGATGCTTTTTGACGACCTTGCCTTCCACCATCCGGCCTTTCTCAGCCCACTCCACGGCGTTCGTGTATTCGTCGTAATCACCCAGTCCCATGGCGCGGTTACGAGCCAGCTTCATCATGCCGACGGTCTTGCCTCCGCCGGGCGGTGAGACGATCATGATCACATGCCCAGGGCGCATTCCCTTGATGTAGCTGCGATCTAGATCCGTGAACCCAGTAGGCCAGCCGCCCGTGACATAACCACGGTTCGCGATGCTCTCCATGATCGAGTCTAGCGCGCGCGGTAGGATCTTCGAGACATGCTCCATGCCTGAGCCTTCCTTCTTCGTGTGAAGGGAGAAGAACTCCGCCTCAGCAGCCTCCACGGCATCACGCGCCGGTGTTTTTAAATCGAGGAACGCAGCTTGCGCCGAAAGCGCCGCCTCATAGCCGCGCCGCCGAACATAATAACTCTCCACCCGCTCCGCCAGCATCGGCCAGGCGGCGGCCGTTGGCATGGCTGAGGCTATCGACCTCACGATAGTCTCGCGTGAGTGGTCAGGCAGCGTGCTGCGCAGGCTGTCATC
>JBEBGU010000753.1:0-2818 GCA_040081325.1 Prosthecobacter sp. | reverse complement strand
TGATCGTCGATGGCGAGCTGCGTGATCTCGGTGACAAACGCTACCTGCTCAGCCCGCAGGATCTCTCCGCCGTGCAGGAGATCCCGAGGCTGATCGAGCTGGGTATCCGCAGTTTTAAAATCGAAGGCCGGCTCAAAACACCGGACTATGTGGCTGCCGTCACACGCGTGTATCGCAAGGCCATCGACGCGGTGCTGGCCGACAAAGATCTTACACAGGTCATTACGGAAGATGATCGCTACGAGTTAGAGATGACCTTCTCACGCGGCCTCTACAGCGGCTGGATGCATGGCGTGAATCATCAGGAACTCGTAGGTGCCATGTATGGCAAAAAGCGCGGTTACTATGTCGGCGTCGTGCGCAGTGTGCATCGCGATGCGGTGGAGCTAGAGCAGGTGCCCGCTCATTTAAAGAATGGTGACGGTGTCGTCTTTGAGAACCTCAAGAACACCAATGAAGAGCAGGGTGGCCGCATCTACGGGATGCGGGGGAACTGGATTGAGTTTCAGCATGATCGTCTGCGAGCCGATTTGATTCGTCCCGGCATGAGAGTCTTTAAAACGGGCGACCAAGTGCTGGAGCAGCAACTGCGTCAAACTTTCGCTGGAGAGATCCCACTGCGGAAGAAGAAGCTGCTTGATGTGATCGTCAGCGGCAGGGCAGGGGAGCTGCTCGTGGTGATGGTCAAGGGGCAAGAGATTAAGGTGGAGTCAAGCATGGCGCTGGAGGCAGCGCGGCAGCGTCCGCTCAATGAAGAGGTGCTACGCGCGCAGCTCGGTCGTCTTGGCGGCACTGAGTTTGAACTCGGTGATCTCGAATGCCGCATCGAGGGCGAGGTCATGCTGCCTGTGAGTGAACTCAATCGCATGAGGCGGGCCTTGGTGGATGAATGTAGCCGCGTCCGCCAGGACGTGGCCGAGCAACCCAAGACCCACGCTCTGGCGAGCGCGGCCACTCTCTGTAGCCGCGTCCGCCAGGACGTGGACTCCCAGCCCCACGCTCTGGCGAGCGCGGCTACGCTGCACGTCCTGTGCCGCAGCTTTGATCAGATCGATGCCGCGCTGAGCAGTGGCGTCACCGAGCTGTATGTCGATTTTGAAGACATCCGTCTCTATGCAGATGCCGTGAAGCGCGTGCGCGATCATGGCTCGGCGCGCATCTACCTCGCCACACCGCGCATTCAGAAGTCGAGTGAGGCAGGCTTCTTCAAGCTCATCTCACGCGCCGAGCCGCATGGTGTGCTGATCCGCAATCTCGGCGCCATTTCCTTTTTCAAGGACGCGGGCATCCCGATCACCGGTGACTTCTCCCTGAATGTGGCGAATCCGCTCACGGCAGATTTTTTGAAGCAGACAGGCATGGAGAGGCTAACCATAAGCTACGATCTGAACATCGAGCAGGTGCTCGACCTGCTGCACAGCGCACCGCCCGAGTGGTTCGAGATCACCCTGCATCAGCACATGCCCATGTTTCACATGGAGCACTGCGTCTTCGCCGCCTTTCTGTCGAAAGGCACCGACTTCACCAACTGCGGCCGCCCCTGTGACAAGCACCGTGTGCTGTTGCGTGACCGTGTCGGCATGGAGCATCCGCTGAAGGCCGATGTCGGATGCCGAAACACCCTCTTCAACGCCGTGCCGCAGACCGGCGCGCAGTTCTTCAGCGGCCTCATGAAAGCAGGCCTCCGGCATTACCGCGTCGAGCTACTGGAACAGACTCGTGACGAAGCCACACGCACCATCCGCACCTATCAAGATCTGCTCGCCGGTCAGCGCGGCGGAGAGGACATCTGGCGCGATCTCAAAGCCCAATCCCAGCTCGGCGTCACCCGTGGCACCATGGCGGAGTCGGTGTGAGATCTCACAGTGGCAAGACGCTTGGTCCCCCAAGCGCCGTTCTTGGCTGGCGTCAGGCTGACCAGCCGCCCAAGGAGTGATGGGTTCGCTTCGCGGCCAACCATCAGCCCCTGTGATGGCAGGATGCCATCACTCCTTGCTCCCCGCCGTAGCGCGAGTTTCACATCACCGCCGCAGCGCCAGCAGCAGTTCATCCACCTTATTGGCTAGGCTCTGCATCTCAGGCTGAGTGGGTGGATCACTCACCACGAGGCCCAGCGTTGTCACCGCATTGCTGTTGCTGCTGGTGCCATTGATCGCACCGGCTAGGGCCGCATTCGTCACCTCGCCGGGTGCGTCTTGGGCACCATCGCTGCCGTTGCTGCCGTTCTGACCAGCAGGCAGGCCAAACGTGAAATGCACGTTCACTCCATCAAAGCTCACCGTCACCGTCGCCGGGTCACCGGGATTGAGCGTCGTCACATTATCCACCACCGCGTTGGCAAAGGGTGGCCCCTGCGGCCCCACGGCACCGTCCGTGCCATTCTGCCCCTGAGTTCCTATGTCCCCACGCGGGATGCCGAAGGTGAAGTGCAGGGTGTTGCCGATCACACTCAGGCCCACGCTCGCGGCTTCCCCCGGCAGCAGGGTCGTCACGCCGTCGATCTGCGCGGCAGTGAGGGTGACGATGGCGTCGATCAGGGCTTTGAGGCCATTGAACTGACTGCGTAGCGGCGCAGACTCGATCTCCGCATTCAGCGGTGGGTAGTTTGGGTCGTAGGGCATGGCGTAGCATGGGCTTTCTAGCCCGTGTTGAGTGTTGAGTGTTGAGTGTTGAATGACGAGTGACGAGTGACGAGTGACGAGTGACGAGTGACGAATGGCGAATGGCGAATGGCGAATGGCGAATGGCGAATGGCGAATGGCGAATGGCGAATGGCGAATGGCGAATGGCGAATGGCGAATGGCGAATGGCGAATGGC
>JBEBGU010000752.1:0-2820 GCA_040081325.1 Prosthecobacter sp. | reverse complement strand
ACCTCAGGGCCCGAAGCCTCTGGCCCTTGCGCCAATAGGTGGTGGCAGTACCGCTGCCGACCCGAATACCGCGAATCCAACCGCCATCATCGAAGCCGACAACTCAGTTTTTGATCTCAAAACTTCTATCTTCATCTACACCGGCCACGTCCGCGCTCGGCATCCCGACTTCTACATCGAATGTGAGGAACTCGAAGTCCACATGGTGAAACAGGACGAGTCCAAAAGTGGTCAAAAGCCAGCACCCAAAGTCGCGAACGATCCCATCCTCATTGATGGCAGGAAAAAGTCAGAAGCACCGCCGATTAAAAAGGCCATTGCCCGCGGTCCTATGGTCACCATTGAAAAGCGCAGCGAGCAGGGAGATGTCCAGCAGGGCAAGTGCCGCCGCCTTGATTACGATGGTGCTACAGGAGACATCACATTGAGTGACTACCCACAGGTACAGCGTGGCAACGTCCTCCAAATCGCCACGCAGTCTGACACCACCATGGTGTTTAAAAAGAGCGGCAAATTCATCACCAACGGGCGCCCGCGCACAGTCATCCTCAATGACACCGCAGCACCTGCGGCCAATCCCAACGCCCAGTAAACAGTATGGCCGTGGCTCGCCCCAAACGTAAACGCACACAGGAAGCGACACCCTCACTATGGGAGGAGAGTCCGTCTGAAGTGGAGATGACCGAATCCGAGGAAGCACCATCAGCGCCCGGTGAGCGGCTGCTTTACACCGAAGGCCTGAAGAAAGTCTATGATGGCCGCGCCGTCGTCAATGGTGTGGACATCGAAGTGAAAGCCGGGGAGATCGTCGGACTTCTCGGACCCAACGGAGCTGGTAAGACCACCACCTTTTACATGATCGTCGGCCTCGTCCGACCCAATGGCGGCAAGGTGTTCTTCGATGGCAAAGACGCCACCGACCAGCCCATGTTTAAGCGTGCCCGCCTCGGCATGGGCTACTTGCCACAAGAAGAATCCATCTTCCGCAGACTCAGCGTTCGGGATAATATCCTCGCTGTCATGGAAACACAGCCCTACACAAAAAAGGAGCGTGATGAGCAGTGCCAGCAGTTGATGGAAAAGTTTGGCATCGACCATGTCGCAGACAACCTCGCGCTCACCCTTTCCGGCGGAGAAAAGCGCCGCCTCACCATCGCTCGCAGTCTGGTCACTGAACCTAAATTGCTCATGCTTGATGAACCTTTCAGCGGAGTGGACCCAATCGCTGTCAGTGAGATTCAAGACATTATTCGTATGTTGCGCCGCGCTGGTCTCGCCATCCTGATCACCGATCACAATGTACGTGAAACACTCAACATTGTGGACCGCGCATACCTCATTTACGAAGGCCAAGTGAGACGCCATGGAACCAAAGACGTTCTCGTCAATGACCCCGAAGCACGCCGCCTGTATCTGGGCGAAGACTTCTCCATGTAGGCCGCACCTTTCCCCAAACCAATCACCCTAAACCAAGGAGGACAAACACATGCAAAAGCACAACGTTAACCTACCCATCGTCGTCACAGGACGGCACGTCGAAATCACCGAAGCCATCCGCGATTACGCGCATAAAAAGATCGAGGGACTGCATCTCGACTACCCGCGCATCATTGAGGCTAAAGTCATCCTAGACATCGAGCACCATCGCCAGATCGCGGAAATCATCCTCTTTTGCGCCAATCACATCGTCATCGAAGTGAAGAGCACCACGGAAGACATCTATGCATCCATCGACGAGTCCATCTCCAAGATCGCTCGCCGGATGCGTAAGTTCAAAACACGCCTTCTCAAGAGCCATCGTCCGCGCAAAGAAGGCAGCATTCGTCACATTGAGCAGCATGTCTTCCATGCCGACGATCTGCACAGTGAAGAAGAGCACGTCGAAGCTGCCTACGTTCACAAGGAGCCTTACAAGGTGCGTCCGCTTTACCCTGATGAGGCCATCCTTGATCTTGAGATGAGTGCCAGCCCATTCGTCGTCTTCCACAATCAGACGACTCACAAGCTAGCCATCATGTTCCGTCGTAAAGATGGCGAATACGGCCTCATCGAGCCTGAGGACAAAGCCGCCTGATCGGAAATAACGAATGGGGTGCAACCGTCTCGGTTGCACTTCCTTCGTCCTTCCAAATCCAGGCTGGGTACATCAGCCAATGATAAAAAAGCCATTGAGTATTCCCTCTGGGCCTGCCCTCCTGGCCATCTCAGGCGGGCGCGACTCAGTGGCTTTGCTCCACTGGCTAATTTCCGCAGGGCATAAAAAGCTCATTCTCTGCCACCTCAATCACGGCCTGCGCGGCCGTGAATCTGGGCAAGACGCCGCCTTTGTCCGCCGACTCGCCGCACGCCATGGATTGAAGTGTGAGATCCGTAAAGTCGCTGCCGACTCCCATGCACATCAGCATCAGATCTCGGTCGAGACAGCCGGTCGTGAACTGCGTCACGCCTTCCTATTCGACATGGCACGGAAGCACCGTGCCAAAAGCGTCTTCATAGCTCATCATGCCGACGATCAAGCCGAGACAATCTTGGGCAACCTGTGCCGTGGTTCAGCGCTCCGTGGCGCAGGCGGCATGATGAAGATCACCCCCATGAAGAGCGACGGCCAGTGCCTATTCTTTTTGCGTCCCCTCCTTGATTGGCAGCGCGCCGACATAGACGCCTACATTCAGGAGCATCGACTCACCTTTCGTGAGGACTCTAGCAATCTCTCCCTCGAATACCGCCGTAATCGCCTCCGGCATGAGGTCTTGCCGTTGCTCAATGACATCTTTAATCGTGATGTCGCCCCCATCATCGCTCGCTTCGGTCAGCACGCTC
>JBEBGU010000751.1:0-2821 GCA_040081325.1 Prosthecobacter sp. | reverse complement strand
AAAGGCGGCCTTGTAAGTGTAGCGGCGCTTTGAGTGGATGATGGCGGCGTAGAATTTTGAGCTGATGACCTTCCCCTCATGACTCAGAACAAACTCCACACATTTGGTCAGGCGATCCAAGCCGGGCTTCAGTGAGCAGAGTTCATTGCTCAGCGCTTCTGGCAGCATAGGTATGACACGATCTACCAAGTAAGTGGAGTTTCCGCGCTTCTTGGCTTCCACATCCAGGGCGCTGCCGGACTTCACATAGTGGGACACATCGGCGATGTGGACCCAGAGTTTCCACTGATCCTTACCATGGCGCTGCAGGCAGATGGCATCATCAAAATCACGCGCATCATCAGGGTCGATGGTAACGACATTGTGCTTCCGGCAGTCGATGCGGCCTTTGGCTTCCTCGGCACTCGGTTGGTTGTCCGGCCTCGATTTGGCGATGCTGTTGGCTTCTGCGAGCACGTTCTTCGGGAAGTGCAGCGCCAGCGCGTAATGCCGCAGAACAGAGAGCATATCCACGCCCTCCGCATCGGGCGCACCTAGCACCTCGATGATCTCTCCTTCAGGCGGTGTCTGACGTGATTCCCATTGAAGAATCTCGACCACAACCTTGTCGCCAATATGAGCGACACGGCCCACATCGCGCGGCTCAGGTACATGGATGGCGGAAGGCAGACGTGGATCATCCGGCGTGACAAAGAGGAACTGGCGGCCCTTTTGCAGCGTGCCGACAAACTGTGTCCTACCTCGTTCGAGGATGCGCACAACAGCGCCGGTATTTTCTGCGGGCACTGTTTTACGCAGGCCCTGAGCGCGCACATCACGGCGGACCAAAACACGGTCTCCATGCATGGCCGTGTCAGTCGCATTTTCAGGGATGCCGATCTCGCCGATGCCTGCCTCATCAGGCTGCACAAAACCGCGCCCACCACGCGTGATCTGGATCACACCGGGGATCAAATCAGCCTCGCGAGACTGGATGTAACGGTTGCCTTTGGTCCGCAGGATCAGCCCGCGGGTGCTCATGCCGAGTAAGCAGCGTTGCAATTCTTGCTGCTGATTGGGCTGGAGATGCAGCAAGCTAATCAACTCGGGGACATTCGAGGGCGTGTAGTCTGCCTGTCCGAGCAGTCGGAGAATTTTCGATTCCATTGGTCTAACATGGCACAGCCAGAGCCAAAGCGCACGGTTTGTCTTTAGACCCTTAACAGAAGATTTACAAAACTCCTACCTCACTCTCACAATCGCTTAACGCGGTGATGGTGAACTGTGTTCGTAATGATGAAATATCTCCCGCTTCTCACACTCCTGATCGCGCAGCCGCTCATGGCGCAATTACCAGCTGGCACGGAGCTGAGCATCGCCCCTGGCATAGGCAGCCTTTCCGTCAACATCACGGAGCCGGGCAATCATGTCTGGGTGCTGCAAAGCTCACCGGATCTCTCGAACTGGACTGACATCCAGACGATGAAGATTCACAATGGCCGCTATCGCCGCACTTTCAGTACGAGTGGTCTGCCCAGCGGCTTCTTTTATCAAGCATCCTACAATGCGGCTGGCCAGACGCTGACGAGCACCACTGCAACCGCACTGCTGATCGGAGCTAGTCCGCCAAACTATGCGAGTCCCACGCTGCCGCCCTCGTTCGCACAAAATCCGATCCCCGCACAGGACAATACGCCCGTGGGCAACCCAACCACAGACACGGGTGCCGAGCTGGGCCGCGTGCTCTTTTATGATAAGCGGCTCTCGATCAATCAGACAATCTCCTGCTCCTCTTGCCATCAGCAGGCGCATGGCTTCTCCGACCCGCGTCCTTTCAGCGTCGGGTTTGAAGGCGGTCTCACGGATCGCAACTCCATGGGTCTGGCTCATGCGCGCTGGTATCAGCGTCGCTCCTTCTTCTGGGACGAACGCGCCGCCACACTGGAGATCCAGGTGCTGCAGCCGATTCAAAACTCGGTGGAGATGGGCATGACGCTGGCAGCATTGGAGACGCGCTTGAATGCCGAGCCGTATTACACCGATCTCTTCAATCGCGTGTTCGGCACGCCAGTCGTCACCTCAGATCGCATCTCACGCGCACTGGCCCAGTTCGTCCGCTCCATCGTCTCCGTGCAGTCAAAGTATGATGTGGGTGCTGCCTCTGGCTTTGCCAATTTCACGGCGGAGGAGAATCAGGGCAGGCAGATCTTCAACACACCAACACAAGGCAACTGCGCCGCCTGCCATGGCACGGACAACTTTGTGCCCGGTGGTGGTCCGGCCAACAACAACGGCATTGAAAATCCCTCCGTGGACAGAGGCATCGGCGCGATCACCGGACTGACGGCGGACGATGGTAAATTCAAAGTGCCCTCGCTGCGTAACATCGAACTGACCGCGCCCTACATGCATGATGGTCGCTTCACCACCCTGGAGCAGGTGGTGGAGTTTTATAACTCAGGTGTCACCGCTCATCCCAATCTCTCACCACCGCTGCGCAATCCTCCCGGCCAGGGACCACCGGGATCGCCGCGTCGTTTGAATCTCACCGTCGCGCAAAAGGCAGCTCTCGTGGCCTTCATGAAGACGCTGACCGATCCGAATCTCGCTACGAATCCCAAATACAGCGACCCATTCAATTACGGCGACTGAACGGCGGCATCAAAAGTCACTAGTCCATTCAGATGAGGCGGAGCGTATGTCAGGAAATGACACCCACGCTCCGCCTTTTTTTATGCCTCTGCGTATCTGGCTTGGCTGCCTGCTCCACTTCGATGAAACTGCCGCCACTTCAAACCGTCTCGCATGTCGATCTCCCACGTTATGCGGGCGATTGGTATGT
>JBEBGU010000750.1:0-2822 GCA_040081325.1 Prosthecobacter sp. | reverse complement strand
TTCCAACGCGGCAAAGGCCTGATCGAGATGCGCAGGTGAGCGTCCACCGATGAGCACGGTATCGATGCCCGGCTGATGCAAGGCCCACGCGAGAGAGAGGTGGGTCTGTGAATGCCCGGTGCGCTTGGCAACGGCTTCGAGCTTCGCGAGTCGCTGATAAGCCGCGTCATGGAAATACACCTGCTGATGCCCAGGGATGATCTCGAAGCGTGAACCGGCCTGCACACCGCTTTGATGCTTCCCAGTTAGAAAACCGGCTCCGAGCGGGCTGTAGGTGACGATGGAAATGTTGTTGGCAGCGCAGTAGGCGCAGAACTCGTCACTCACATCGCTCACGGCGAGGTTGTGGTTGTTTTGCACAACGCGGAAACGCGGTCCAGCCGCGCGAAGTTGCTCCAAGCTGAAGTTGCTGGCTCCGAATTGCCTAACCGGAAGCCCTTCGAGTGCGGTGTCTGCTTGAAGCGCCGTTTCGTGCCATTGATGAAAATAGAGCAGGTCAATCTGCTCCACGCCGAGCCGTTTCAGACTTGGAGTGATGTCGATGCGATCATACGGCGGCAGAATCTTCGTGGAGACGGTGATGTCCTGCGGTTTGCGCGAGGCGAGCCACTTGCCGAGGATCGTTTCCGATGCGCCACCTCCGTAAGCTGCTGCGGTGTCGAAATGCCGCACGCCTCGTTCCAAAGCGTAATCGAGTAGAGCGAAGGATGCAGCTTCGTCGATCTCGCGACCAAAGGTGACGCAGCCGAGACCGATGTGGGGTTTTGGATTCATGGTAGTGCCGTGTGCTTCTCCCACGCCTGCCATACGGCGCTGAGTTTTGTCACCATGCCTGGGCGTTCGGTAGCGAGGTCGTGGGTTTCGGTGCGGTCGGTTTCCATGTCGTAGAGTTCCCAGCGCTTGGTCGAGACGCCCCACACGATCTTCCACCTGCCCTGCCGATACGCGCGGCTGCCGTAGAGCTGCCAGCCCAACTCGCGCGGCGCGGTGACGCCATCACCGAGCAAGATTGGCAGCAGGCTTTTGCCCTCAAGTGGCAGCGTGTTATGGCCGGCGAACTCTGCGGGAAAGCGAGTGCCGGTGACTTCGAGAAACGTCGGCATGAGGTCGATGAGATGCGTCACATACTTCGCTATGCTGCCTTGCTTCACCTTCCCCGGCCAACGCACGATCATGGGTGTGGTGATGCCGCCTTCATAGGTCCAGGTCTTGTAACGTCGGAACGGTGACGACTGCACCGTGGCCCATCCAGGACCACCGAGGATGTAGGAATCCTTGTCGCCCACGGGCTTGCCAGCCTGATAAGCCTCGTGCGCCGCAGCCGATGAGTTGCTGCCGCAGCCGCCGTTGTCGGAGAAGAAAATGACGAGTGTGTTGTCCTCCACGCCGTTCTCTTTGAGTGCGGCGAGCAGGCGACCGATGCCTTGGTCCATGCGGTCCACCATCGCGGCATAGACTTCCATCTTTGCTGCCTCCCAGCCTTGATCCACGGACTCCCACGCCTCCGGCTCCACATCGTAGCGCCAGCCGCTCGTCTTCTTATCGGGCGTGGCGAGCACACTGTCTTTGGCGATCAGCCCCAGCTCGATCAACCGCTGATGCCGCCGCTGACGCAACACGGTGTAGCCTTCCTTATAGCGACCGCGATACTTCGCGATGTCCTCTGCACGAGCCTGCAACGGATAGTGCGGTGCGGTGTAAGCGAGGTGCAGGAAGAACGGCTTCTTACTCGTCGCAGAAGCCTGTATTTGCTGCACGGCATGATCGGTGAAGGCATCGGTCACATAATAGTCCGCAGGCACATTCGGCACAGGTTTGTCATTGTGAACGAAAGGCTGCGGCGGGCCAGCATGCTTCATCGGCGGTGGATCGGGCAGTGTGGGATCGAAGTAATTTACCGCGCCGATCATCACGCCGCAGTATTCCTGAAAGCCGCGATCTATCGGCCTCGTGGGTGCGCCGCCGAGATGCCACTTGCCACTCATCGCCGTCCGGTAGCCTGCGTCTCGCAGCACCTCTGCCGCTGTCATCATGCCGTCCCGCCAAAGAGTGCTCTTGCCAAAGCGCGGATACAGTCCGGTGAGCGCCGCCACGCGCGAGGCATTGCACACCGCGCAGTTGTAAAACTGCGTGAAGCGCATCCCTTCCGCAGCGAGCCGATCGAGGTGCGGCGTCTCGATCTCGCCGCCATAACATCCCAGATCGGAGAACCCCAGATCATCCGCGACGATGAGCAGGATATTGGGTCGAGCAGCACCATCATTCGCCGAAGCCACCATGCAGCAGCCGAGAAGAAAGAGGACTCTAGCGATGGCTCTCATGAGGAGTCAGCGTAATTTTAAAAGCTCCAAGATGGTCTTCATTGCTTCTTTCCAAGCAGGCTCTGCATGGCATCGGTCAGCACCTTTTCCACCTCAGGCGCGACGTTTGAGGAGGTGGGTCCAGTCTCGTAGCCACCTTCGGGATAAGCAGCGGCAGTGCCGATGTAGCCGGGACCGTAGTTACCGTAGGCGGCCATCATGACGTGCAAATCAGGGCGCATGGCTTTGGCGGCGAGTTGGTATTCGACGAAGAGTTCACCAGGCAGATGCAGCATGCGTGTAGTGCCGACACTGAGGCAGGTGATGTCGATCTTGTGTCCCGCCTGGGTGCGACGGACAAAGGCGAGTTGATCGGCAAAAGAGATATAGCCTCTGGCTTCAGTGGCTTTGAGTTTCGCGACGAGGTCGGCTTCATTCAGTCGCGGCGAGAGCGGCAGGCTGACGGGAATATTACCCCAATCGATGTCGGCTGTGGTGAGCGGCAGCTTGGTGGTCTTGTCG
>JBEBGU010000749.1:0-2828 GCA_040081325.1 Prosthecobacter sp. | reverse complement strand
ACTGGAACATAGCTCCCGGTAAAGGCGATCTGCGCAGCGCTCAGCGTGGGAGCCACCTGGGTATCCAGCCGCTCATACTGCGGGTAGGTGGCTGCAGAGATGGCCAGGGAGAGCGTTGGGATGGATGAGCCAGCAGCGAAAGTGAGCGACGACCCGCCACTAATCGCCGAGGCAGGAAATGGGCAGCGAATTGTTGCTTCCGCCAAACTAATCGCACCACCGCTGGAGTTCAGGGCACCGCCATCGAAAATCAGTTCACTCGGAGATAGCGACAAAATCGTGGCCGACGCGCGGCTGATGTCACCCTTCACCCGGACTATATCACCGCTGAAGCTCAGACCCTGAGCTATGACTCGATCCAGCTCCGCATCCGTCAGGCTCAGGGAGCCCACGACTTCCGCCCCCAGGACCAACTCACGCAACGCTGTCTGCCCGGAAACACCCAGAGTGCCGCTCAGGCTGATCGTGGCCGTCGGGTCGATCTCCACCGTGTCGGCCGAGAGCGCCAAGTCTCCGGTCGGCACACTCCAGGAAGAGGTGGGACCAAAGTTCACCGTCTCGGCGGCCACCGACGCACCAAAAGAGTTCGCTGATGAAAGCGCCAGGGTGCCCGTGGCATTCACCGTGTCCGTGCCCAGACCACCGTCGATGGCGATGTGCGGCAGCGTTCCAGCGATGGTGCTGAGATTGATCACATCATCCCCGCCCTGCGTGTTCAGAGTGATACGAGAGTTACCATTGGCCGTGGTGGGGATGGCGGTGGTCAGGCCGCCCGTGACCACAGCGGCTCCGTTCAGACTGAAGGCGCGGCCCGCCGCCGCAAAGGTGACATTGCTGCCCGCGCCAGAGACATCCAGCGTGTCACTGGTGTTGCTGACGTTCGTCAGCGTCATCTGCAAACCGCCGCCGCTGGCCACCGTGTTCACCGTGTAGTCCACATAGGAGAAGAGGCCCGTGCCGGTGGCTGTGCCGCCCGCCGTGGTGACGACGATGTCTGCACTGCCCACCGTGCCCGCTGGAACCACGACGCTGATGGTGGTGCCATTCACCACGGTAACGCTCGTCACCGCCACGCCACCGATGGTCACCACCGTAGCCCCCGGGATGAAGTTCGTGCCCGTGATCGTCAGTGCCGTGCCCGCATTGCCCACCGGCGTGGAGACACTGGTGATGGTGGGAGGCAAACTCACTGGGACCATCGCGAGGCCGATATTCAGCTCGTTATTGAGCAGCACGCCGTCGCCGACGTTTTTGTTGGACAGCACGGTGGCCACACCCGTGGTCGGGTTTACCTGATACACCGAGCCCGGCTTTTGGGTGGAGGTCACGAAAATGCCGCTGGTGCCCGCCGCCACTCCGTGGAAACCGATATTGGTGGGTAGGTTCGATACGACAGTCCTCGCTCCGGTGGTTTGGTTGATGCGGAGCAACTGCCGGTTCGGCGACGTATCGTCCACGAGCAGGAGGCTGCCGTCCGTGTCTTCCGCAAGGCCGTTCGAGTTCTTGAAAGGATTCGTGCCATTCGGCACAGTGGCACTGGAAAGAACGGTGCGCGCCCCGGTGGCGCCGTTCAGCTTCAGGATTGCGTCCGATGTGTTGTTGTCTGCGACCACGATACCCAGCGTGCTGTGGACGACGATGCCGGCCGGTTCGAACATCGGCTGCACATTATTCGGCACACTGCTGCTCGAGAAGATGCTGCGGTTCCCGTTCGCGGGATCAACGAGGATAACAGCATTGGTGGAAAACCCACTAGGGTCGGTCACGAGCAGCTTGCCGTCGGTCCGGATCGCGATGCAGGTGGTCTTTTGGAAGGAAGGCCCCGTGCCCACTGCGGCGTTGCCATTCACGGCATTCGTCGTCGCATCGTCGGCGCCGATGGAAATCAGCGTGCGATTGCCGTTGGTGGCGTCCACCTTGATCACGGCATCCAGGTCCGAATCCACCACATAGATATCCTGCGTGACGCTCACAGCGATACCCAGCGGATTCAAAAAACCAACGCCGGCTCCCACCTCACCCGACTTGGAAAGCAACGTGCGCGCGCCGGTGGTGGGATTGACGGCGAAGACGGCCCTCAGCGTGGCCTCCGATATCAGCAGCGTCCCTGAAGTGAGGGTGAACGCTGTCGGCACCGAGCCTTCCACCGCACCGATGTCCACGGTGCCGCCCAGCGGCCTCGCAGTCCCGAGGGCATCGGTCGCCAGGCTGTTGGCATTGTCCCCCGTATTCAGAACCGGGCTGCCTGTGGTCGGGAAAAGGCCGAGGATCCCACTGGAGCGGGTCATCAGCCCCAGCGCCGGATCGACCGTGAGTACAGTGCCGATAATCGTGCCGGAACTCGTCTCAATGAGATTCGTGCTGGCCGCGCCGGATGCCGTCACCGTGCCGCCGCTGTTCACCACTTCCTGTCCGGTCGCATTGTTGTAGGTGGAGTTCGCGAGGATCGTGTTGAAAAGGGTCACGCTAGGAGTCGCGCCGCCCGCGGCATCGTAGTTGTAGAGCGCGCCGCCGGTCGCCGGTCCCGGGTTGTTGATATCCGTCTGCACGATATTGCCACTCGCGGTCACATGCTTCATGGTCACGGTGCCATCGTAGTTAAACACTGCACCACCCGCGCTGGAACCCGAACCGATGCCATTGAACCTAACGCCGGTTCCACCGATGGCGCTGTTGGTCACCAGGGTCACGTTTTCCAGGGTGACGGTCCCTTGGTAGTTAAAGATGCCGCCTCCCAATCCGGCACCGCCGCCGCCTGCTGCAAAGCCGTTGGAATTATAGGCTCCTCCCCGTCCTCCAAATGCCCCGCCTTCCGCGAAGGGTGTGCC
>JBEBGU010000748.1:0-2830 GCA_040081325.1 Prosthecobacter sp. | reverse complement strand
CACCGACGAATAGCGCCCGCCCAGATTGCCATGCAGGCCATCAAGGCGCTCCATTGGTATCCGATTATCAACCGCATTCACCACACCGCCGATGGCATTTGAACCATAAAGCAAAGTCGCCGGACCACGCACGACCTCCAGACTCGTGACATTGGAAACATCAAAACTCACCGCGTGATCCACACTCGTGCCTGCCGCATCGATCGTATTCAGCCCGTTTTGTAGCACGCGGATTCGATCCCCCTCAAGACCACGAATAACCGGCCTGCTGGCCACCGGCCCGAAGTAGCTGCTGCTCACCCCCGGCTGCCGCGCCAGGGTCTGACCTAGCGTCGGCTCCATCGCGAGTTGGAGTTTCTTTCCCGTAAGCACCGACGCCGACTGAGCCTGCTCAAACAAAGTCCGCTCAAGAGGTGCCGTGACCACAATCTCATCCAGCAAAGTCGCTTCGAGCGCCGTCACAGGCTGGCTCGCCGCCGCTTGGATCGTGCTTGGCCTGTCCTGACCAAATGAAGTCGAAAGGACAGCAAACCCGAGGACTGAAACGAATGCGGAGTAGAGTTTGGAAAGGGTTTTCATGGGAGAATCTATGCTATTTATCGCAATCTGTATGCATTTGCAATTAATTTACAGAACTAACTCTGGCAAGCAGCGTTTACTCACGATATGACTGGGCCTCTCTTCCCCGATCACCAGCTAACCGAAATAAAATCGCCATGATCCGCACCGCCATCTCTCTCATCTGCCTCATCACAGTTAGCCTCCAGGCCGAGCCGTTGAAGGTCGCCTCACTGCATCCCCTCATCGCCGATCTGGCTCGGCAGGTGGGTGGAGATCAGATCGAGGTGGTCGAAATCATGAAACCCGGTGGAGACATCCATCACTTCGAGCCATCACCCAAAGACCTTGCCTCCATGCGCGGTGCCCGGCTCGTGCTCGCCTCTGGCAAAGAGTTGGAAAGCTTTCTCCCCAAGCTCCGCGATAGCCTAGGCGCAGGCATCCAGCTCCTTGAAGTCGGCGAAAAAATCCCCTCCATCCCCGCCACCTGCAATCACGACGAAGACGAAAAAGCCGAAGAGCACCACCATCACGGAGCCGATCCCCACTGGTGGCACAGCGCCGAAAACATGAAGCGCGCCGCACGCATTCTAGCGGACGCTTTCTCCGCCGCAGCACCCTCGAATGAAGCCACCTACACCAGCGGCTCCAAAGCCGCATCCAAGCGCTTCAGCGAGCTGAAAAGCTGGGCTCAAAAGGAAATCTCCGTTATCCCACGCGATGACCGAAAACTCGTCACCGCTCACGCTGCCTTCGGTTACTTTTGCAAAGAGTACGGCTTCGAGCCCATCTCCGTCCTCGGCATCGGCCGTGGCGACGACTCATCCTCAAAACACATCGCCCAGACCATCCAGGTCATCCGCGACAACAAGATCAAAGCCGTCTTCCCCGAAGATCAGGCCAATCCCAAAGTGCTCACCGAAATCGTCCGTGGCACCAGCGTGAAAACCGGCCAGACACTCATCGCCGACGGCACCGCCAAAGAAGCCCACACCTTCAAAACCATGTTCGCCCACAACGTCCGGGCGATTGTCGAAGCGCTGAAATAGCATATTGAACTCTGCCACAAAGGGCCTTCCCGTGTCTTTGGATGACTCTTTTTTTACCCGCACAAAGTCATCTGTGCCAGCCGAAAGACATCTGCATCAGATAGCCCGGCACTTTTCAGAATGGTTGTCTGTCCACCAGTTTCATTAATGCATTATTAAACTTCAGCGTTTCTGCGTAAGGCACTCGGTTGTTGTAAAGACATGCCGAAAAATCGCGGCTCGTGGTTCTGCCACTCCCATAGTCGATTATGTAATTCTCGAACTCCTTATAGGCCGCACTCTCGCTTCCACATTTCACGCGAATCAAATCGAGAGCCTTGCCCAAGAATGCGGTAAACGGATCCACTTTTTGTTCGCCCCACCAAGTTGCATCAGAAATAATACCATCAAAGCTGCACGCCTCAGCGTCCATATTGGCGAAAGAACATTGCTCAAAAACCACCGATTCGAAGTAGCACTGGAGAAATGCTGTTGATTCAAAGCGACAGTTTCGAAATACAAGCTGGCCGTGAGTGGTTCCCATGTCGGAATTGACCATTAGTCGATTAGAGATCGTCTGTGCTCGAAGTCCTTCTATCACAGCATGATCAAACACACAGTCGGCAAACACCGTCTGATACGGCTTGAAGTTTTGGAGCTTCAACATCTCGAACCTGCAGCCTACAAAGGTGTTCATCGGTGCAATCATACCCTTCAGTCTGCACCCTTTGAAAGTGCATCCTGTCCAAGTATCTTTGGCTCCCCACAAGTGACCGTCTGTCCTGATGTTCACGAACTGGCAACGGCTGAAATTACAAGACACAAAGTTCAGTCCGACATCCGCATCAGACACACAAAAATCATTAAACTGAAGTCCGTTCAAGACTTCGAATCGAGCAAGGCCTGAGCGGTCGGACCACTGCACTTCCCCAGAGGGAAGGTTTAGTATTTGTCGGACTTCTCCCTTTGAGATAATGAGTCTGTCAATGTTCACCATAAGCGGCAATAGAAGGTAATAGGCTGTCTCGCGCTGCGCGGCAACACCTCACACACCTTCAAAACCATGTTCGCCCACAACGTCCGGGCGATTGTCGAAGCGCTGAAATAGCGGGCTTGCGCATCGGCCTCAGGCAGGCTGGAATGGCGGGCACAAAACACCGCCATGACATCGCTTCGTCTTCTCCCTGTCCTCTTCCTCGCCCTCTCGCTCCACGCTGAGAAACCCGCGCCTGAAGCCGTTCCAC
>JBEBGU010000747.1:0-2839 GCA_040081325.1 Prosthecobacter sp. | reverse complement strand
GAAAATCGCCGACCTTAACACCACCGATCTTGAACGTGCCTCCCGCATCATGGCTGGCACCGCCCGTCAGATGGGCATCGAAATCATCGACTAAACCCTAAAGCAGGAGAACGGTTCACGTTCGAAAGCACTGCAAACTACCATGCAAACCCGAAGCAAACGCTACAAAAAAGCCGCCGAGATGATTCCGGCGGGAAAATCCTTTACACTTGAAGAGGCCGCTGAACTGGTCCGCAAGTTGCCAGGAACCAAGTTCAACCAAACCGTGACCCTTTCCTTCCATATGGGAGTGGACCCGAAAAAGGGTGACCAAATGGTTCGCGGTACCTGCCCACTTCCTCACGGTTCCGGTAAGACTGTCCGCGTGGCCGTTTTCGCTGTTGGCTCCGCTGCAGAAGCGGCCAAGGCTGCTGGCGCAGAATTCGTGGGTTACGAAGACCTGATCGCTAAAGTCAAAGAAGGTATGATGGACTTCGATGTCGCTATTGCCACACCGGCGGCGATGAATGAAGTGCGTAAACTCGGCAAGCAACTCGGACCTCGCGGTTTGATGCCCACTCCAAGAACTGGCACCGTGACTGATGACACTGCTGGGGCCGTCAAAGCGGTGAAAGCAGGACGCGTTGATTTCAAGCTCGATAAGAATGGCAACATCGCCACGACCATTGGTAAGGTCCAATTTGAATCCAGTGCGATTGCTGAAAATGGCAGTGCCTTGATCGAATCAATCGTCCGCGCCAAGCCAGCCTCCGCTCGCGGTAAATATGTCCACAGCATCACGCTCGCAGCGACCATGTCGCCTGCATTGCGGATTGATGTTTCGAAGTACGTGAAAATGTAATCCTGAAGAATCTGAATCATGAAAGCTGAAAAATCATTGGTCATCGAAGACCTACTCAAGCGGGTCAACGCCTCCCCTTTCTTGTTCGTTGTGGATTACACAGGACTCAAGGTGGACAAATTTGCGGAACTTCGTAAGCGCCTCAGTGCCTCTGGAGCCGAAATCCATGTCTATAAGAACAACTTGGTGAAGAAAGCTGCTGAGAAGGCAAATTATCCTGGTGAACTTGGACCCCATCTCACCGGCCAGAGCGCTTATGTGACAGGTGCCAAAGACGTTTATGCGACTGCGAAGATTCTCAAGAACTTCGCCGCAGAATTCGCCAAGCCAGTCATGAAAGTCGGCGTGCTCGACGGCAATCTGCTTGATGCAGCAACCATCAAGATTCTCGCTGATCTGCCTTCCCGTGAAGTGCTCCTCTCGCAACTTCTTGGTGTCCTACAGGCCCCTGCTTCATCCCTTGCTCGCGTGCTCAAAGCCAAGTCAGAACTTGGTGCAGTCACTGAAGCGCCAGAAGCGATGGTTGCTGAACCTGAGGCTACACCAGCAACCGTTGAATCTGCTCCTGCGGAAGCTGAGGCCGCTCCTGCTGCCGTTGAAGCAGTTTCCGTTCCTGCGGAGCCTGAAGCTGCACCAGCAGAATCCGAATCCGCTCCTGCGTAAAAACAACCCTTTGAATAGATGGCCCGTCACACGGCCTGAACATAAACACACAATGGTTCCTCGCCGGAGCGAATGCTTTCGCTCTTAAACCAACCGAAGCTTCGGCAATCGGCGACACCGACAAAATAATATGGCTGACCTAAATAAAATCGTTGAAGAACTGAGTGGCTTGACTGTCATGGAAGTTGCAGATCTCGTTAAATCCCTCGAAACCAAGTGGGGCGTGAGCGCTGCTGCACCTGCCGCTGCTGCTGGCGCCGGTGGTGCTGTTGCTGCCGTCGTTGAAGAGAAGACCGAATTCGACGTCGTTCTCACTGATGCTGGCACAAACAAAATTGCCGTCATTAAGGAAGTTCGCGGCGTAGTTCCAGGCCTTGGCTTGGCTGAAGCGAAGAAGCTCGTTGAGAGCGCTCCGCAGAAGCTCAAGGAAGGTTGCAAGAAGGAAGAAGCGGAAGAAATCAAGAAGAAGCTTGAAGCCGCTGGCGCCAAAGTTGAGATCAAATAATCTCAAAACATTCTTTTCCGTGTGCCGTCTTCGTGACGGCACACGGCTCAAAGAAGCCCGCAAAGACCTCGTTCCCGTAAGTCCCATTCACGACATGCCCGCAATTCAACCCGTCGCCACCTTCAACCTCGAAGCTTTGCTTTCGACGGATGAGGTGTCTCACAGGGCGCGGCAGTCGTTTCATTTTTCTCATCGTCTGAGCATGGATTCACATCTGCGTTCAGGCCTCGCATTTTTCACACTGGAGACTCTGATCCTCGGGCTGGCCGCCTGATTTTCGGATCTCCTTTGTTCCGTGGAGTCACCCTCCACACCCCTCACCGCCACCGCCATCCAGTAGTCTCCCCACCTTGCTTATGTCCCAGCGCACCAACTTTGGCAAGATTCACGAAGTCTCCGAGCCTCCGAATCTGATCGAGATCCAGCTTCGGTCCTACGAGGAGTTTCTCCAAAAAAATACCCTTCCATCGAAGCGGAAAGAAGTGGGGCTGCAAGCGGTCTTCAAAGAAGTCTTTCCGATTGAGAGCTACGATCAAAAGATGACGCTGGATTTCGTGCTGTACGAGATCGGTGATCCAAAGCTAAATTCACTGGAAGCCATCCGCGAGGCGGAAACTTACAGTGCGCCTCTCTATGTTACCTTCGAACTGAAGGACGAGGCAGGTGCCAAGCAAGAGCGCGTTTACATGGGTGAAATCCCGCTCATGACCGATCGTGGCACGTTCGTGATCAATGGTGCTGAGCGTGTCGTCGTTAGCCAGCTTCACCGTTCCCCTGGTATCTGCTTTGAAAGTAGCCAGCATTTGAATGGTCGCTGGCTCTATGGTTTC
>JBEBGU010000746.1:0-2842 GCA_040081325.1 Prosthecobacter sp. | reverse complement strand
CTGGTTCAAAGGCTCTTTGGGTTGCAGCGCGATGAGCTTCGTTAGAAGACTAAGCTGTCGTTCAAACATTTTGCGAGCTGGCGTGAATTGCCCAGCTTCTTCATGGCCGACTCCGACGCCCTGACTGGCGACAGCGAGATCACGCAAGTAGGCTGGGTTTTGTGGCGCGTTTTGGACGCGACGATTCAAGATGTCGAGACAGGCATCAAACTGCACCTGTGCGGCAACTCGGTCTCCGCGACTGAGGTCAATCATGCCGCGAAACTCGGCGATCATGGCGCGCTGACGCCACTGCACATCGTTGAGAGATTCCGGCGGCAGATCCGTGAAATACTTGTCTGCGGATTCAGCTACTGTGGCCAGTAGGGCACTACGACCGAGTGGGACTAATTTGCCACGCAGATCAATCAGCATGTCCTCGATGAGCGTCTCCGCCTTATTGCGGGCTGAGGTTGCAATCTGTTTGGCCTGACGTTCAGCTTCGGCGGCAGAGACGGCCTTCGAACGTTCATCGACTGCAATGATGCGCGCCTTCTCTGCTTCGATGCGACGCTCTTCTGCCGTTGCTCTGGCGGCAGCTTCCTGCTGCTGGGCAGTCTCGGCTTGTCCGCGTGCGCGCACGGCCTCGACACGTTCGGCGGCTTCGCGGGTAAGTGCGGCTTTCTCACGCTCTAGGGCAAAGGTGGTAGTAGCCAAGCCAACGATGAGAGAAATCACAATGGCGGCGGCCGTGGCCATGGTTTTGCGGTGCCTGCGCACCATTTTCATGAAGCGATAAGCGACGCTCGGCGGTGTGGCAGAGACGGGTTCGTCATTCAGGTAGCGCTGAATGTCGAGCATGAGGCTAGTGGCGGTGTCGTAGCGGCGTTCGCGATCTTTTTCCAAGGCCCGCAGGACGATCCAGTCGAGGTCACGTTTCAGTACCTGCGTCAATCGGGGTACATGGGTGTGGCGCAATTCAGCAGTGGCGCGCACTTTTTCGGTTAGTTGAATGAGGCGACTGCTCGGGCGCTTCGCATCTTCCTCACGTATGTGGCGGAGGATTTCATCAATGGGCGATTTGCGTGCGACTTCGATCGGTAGTGGTGTCTCGCCAGTGAGCAGTTCAAAGAGGATGACGCCTAGGCTGTAGATGTCACTGCGAGTGTCCACATCTAGATTATCGAGTCCTGCCTGTTCTGGACTCATGTACTGCGGCGTACCAATGATAACGCCCTGCATGGTTTGCACGATATCACCGACGAAGCCTGCAGCATCTGAAGTGCCGAGAGCTTTGGCGATCCCGAAGTCGATAACCATCGGCACGGGTCTGCTATCCACCTCAGTAACGAGAATGTTTGAGGGCTTTAAATCGCGGTGCAGGATGGCTTTCTGATGAGCGTGCTGCACGGCCTGGCAGATGGGAATGAACAGCTCCAGTCGCTGTCTGACCGTGAGGCGTTTTTCGTCGCAGTATTTCGTGATTGCGGGCCCCTTCACGAGTTCCATCACGAAGAAAGGTCTGCCGGCAGATGTGGCTCCGGCGTCGAGCACCCCAGCGATGTTTGGGTGATCCATTAGGGCCAACGCTTGCCGCTCGGTATCGAATCGAGAAATGATTTCCTGGCTGTCCATGCCAGCCTTGATGACCTTCAAAGCCACCTCACGGCGGATGGGTTCATGTTGCTCTGCCAGCCATACCATACCGAAACCACCCTCACCCAAAACCTCACGCAGGCAGTAACGCCCGATGTAGTCGCCGGACTTTTCCCCGAGCGTGATGTCACGGTGCGTGCTCGGCGGTAAGACGATGATCGTGCTATCATCATTGGGTGGTAACTCGTCCTCCAAACCAATGCCGAAAAGTGCGGCAGCGTTATTGACGGACTCCGGATTCGATTTCTTTGGGATGAGCCGTGTAGTGTCGGTTTCCATGGCCGGTTAGGGGGTAGGCAGGTTGATCGGACGGTCGGACATCACAGAGGCCACCTGGCCATTGGGGCCAGAGACGCCTGACTTGCTCGGGATGCTAGCTACTGGCACGTCCACTTCATAGAGTGCATCTGCCACCTGCACCTTACCATTTTCCTGGGAGGCAAAGGCCATGAGTGATTTGTTTTCTGCACTGGTTACTGGTAGAGCGAAAGTGTTGCCCATCTTTGCCGCGATGTTTTGCAGGGCTTCACGCTGCTGTGCCTGATCGAGTTCGGCGACTTTCTTGCGCGCTTGCTCGGGAGGCAGACTACGTCGAGCAGCTTGTTTTAAGGGTTCATACTTTGGCTCCAAGCGCTGGATTTCTAAAGCCACGAGTCCACTGAACTGCAACTGTGCGGAGCGGCGGATGAGTTCCTTTTCCGCAGCAGCTAAGGTGCGATACTTGCGCAGCACACGCGCCACGACGGCGATGTCGCGAAGGCGCAGATCACCCTTCTCAGGCATCATGTAAAACTGCGTTTCCTTGCGCCCGCCAAAGATGGGTCCATCCAATGCAGTCGGGTCGCCAGTGGGTGAAGTTTGGCAGCCTGCCAGAACGATGAGTGTGGCAGGGATGAGCAGTGGGTTGAAGCGTGGCATGTGAAGAGGTGAGTTCAGTTGGCGTAGCGATTTGTATCAAATGAATGAGCGCTTGTTACAACATGAGTGCTTTTTTTTAGATGTCTCGAATTCATGGCAATGTGCCAGTGCGAGTGCCGGTCACTTTAAGCCTGTGGAGTGGGTAGTTAGGGGCCGTGGTCTTGGTAAACTGGCGTAGCCAGTCGAGGTCTCCACTGGCAGAGTTTGAATCGGGTGTGAGTTGTAGCCAGCCCTGAAGACTGCTGCGTGTGCTGGCCGTGAACTGATGCAGCGGCACGGCCCTCAGGCG
>JBEBGU010000745.1:0-2842 GCA_040081325.1 Prosthecobacter sp. | reverse complement strand
CCATCGCGAACTGATGCTGCTTGCCGCCAACGTAGCCCTCGATGCCGCTGTAACCGACGCAGCCGTAGATCCAGTTGTCGAAGCCGTAGTGCAGGCTGCTGGCCTGCGCGTGCGTGTCGCGGATTCCCCAGCAGTCGATGATGACCTCGCGTTTGTCGGCCTTGTCGTCGCCGTCAGTGTCCTCAAGGTAGATGAACTGCGGCGGCGCGGCCACGATGATGCCTTTGCGGGCGAAGACGATGCCGGTGGGCAGATTGAGCTTCTCGGCGAACACGGTGAATTTATCCGCCTTGCCATCGCCATTGGTGTCCTCGCAGATTTTGACGCTGTCCTGGCCTTCATGATTCTCGGTGATGCCATGCGGGTAGTCGCGCGTCTCGACGACCCAGCAACGACCGCGCTCATCCCAAGCGAATGCGATGGGCTTCGCGATGTCCGGCTCGCTGGCAAAGAGTTTGAGTTCGAGATCAGCAGGCACCTGCGTGCGCTCCATGCTGCCTTTGACGCTGAAAGGAAGCTGAAGAGTGAGCGGCTCAGGGCGCTTCTCATAGTTCGCTACTTGCGGGTGTTTCTCACGCTTTTCGGCATCACGCTGGGTCAAAAAAGCCTCATAGCTGGCTTTGCGATCAGCGGTGAGTTTTGAAAGAATGGCGTCACGGCTGAGATCGTCGCCCGGCTTCAGGACGAGGTCGTAGGCAGCGTCCACTTTCTCTTTGGCGTAATCAAACCAGATGGCGTCGCGCCCGAGATCACGCATGGCCTCATGCAGCGGGCCGACGGTGGTTTGTGCTTTGCCTTCAGCGTCGATGTAGAGCACGCGGATGGGGCCAGCATAGGCTGAAACGGTAGCGACGAGGTAGAGCAGAATGGCTTTCATGGTTGGCTTTTGTATCACAGCAAACTCAACGCGGTGATGCCATACAGATGCACTGACATCTTTTGGGGGAAATCAGACGGTAACAGCTTTATTCTGGCTCCATGGCACGCCGCTTTACCAGGAAACGCTCGATGCCTTTGCGCATGACTGGCACCTGGAAATTCACCAGCAGGCCAGACTTTAATCCGCCGAGCTTGAGCAGCGTCTCCATCTTTTGGCGCTCTAGATCACCCACCTGATCTACGGCGAGGATCTGCACGAGCAGCGTATCATCCACCACGAGATCCAGGCGAGCTGCGCTGGTGATGTGATGGCCACGGTAGTCAAAGCTCAGCGCTCTGCCGCGTTCGGTTTTGAGTTCTAGTCCGCGTAGTTCCACGGCCAGACATTCCTCATAGGCTTCTTTAGACAAACCCGGCCCGAGGGTGCGGTGTACGGTCATGCAGGCACCCACGACCAAATGGGGCAAGTCATCAGAGATCATGAGGTGCAGAGTTATGGATGTTTTTCAATGTGCTAGATGAGATGAGCATCAATTATAGCATGACCGCGCAAAGCTAAACTAGAATGCGTGTGCGGTGGAACAATCCAGGTCATAAAAAAGGTGCTTCTTGGCAAACTTTGCCCTTGTCCGCACGGCCTGTAGTACGCAGACTCGGTTCCCCCAACCACCGTGCCAAATATGAAAGTGCGTCTCTGCCCCTGTTTTACGCTTGCCCTTACCTTGCTTCTGCCTGCCATCACCTCTGCTGAAATGCGGAAGTGGACGAATAAGGCTGGTGTCGCTATCGAAGCTGAGATGACTGCGGTGGACATCGCTGCTCGCACGATCACAATCAAAAAAGCTGATGGTAAGGATTTCACGATCCCGATTGATTCACTGAGTGATGCAGACAAGGCCTTTGCCGCTGCTGAGTGGAAGAAGATGCAGGCGGCACCTGCGCCAGCAGTCGCCCCAGCAACTCCTGCCGCGCCTACAGCACCTGTTGCCATGCCCACCACGCCGCCCGCTACTCCTGGAGCGGCACCTGCGGCAGCGCCTGTGCCTGCTGCTCCTGCGGCCCCTGCTGTCGCGAGTAAGCCTGCACCGCCGCGGCCAGTCATTGCGATTACGCCGGTGAAAGCTTTTAAGGCACCCAACAGTGCTGATTACATCCGCACGGTGCTCAAGACACGTCCGCGCCTGATTCATGCTGCCGCTGGTTGGCAGATGCTGAAAGCTCTGCCTGGGACGGACCCTGTCGCTGCCAAGATGCTGGCCAATTTGAAAGCAGGTGGTGAGAAGGTGCTCGAAGCGCCTGAGTTGACGCGCATCTTCGGTGAGCAACAGGGAACAGTCACTCCTGGATCAAAGGCGATGTTCCGCATGGCGACACTCGGGACGCTGCACTTTGTGGATGGAGATCCGCGCTGGAAGGAGCGTGGCATTCGCGAGATGGTAGCCATCACTGATCCTGCGACTTTTCAAAACTGGTATGTCGATGAGCCAATAGTGACGTCGGATTTCCTCATCGCGGCCTGTCTCGGTTATGATTACTTCAAAGACGGTATGACCGCGAAGCAGGTCACGGATGCAAGGACCTACATGATCGAAAAAGGCATCGGTGCGCTAGCGGCCCGCCTGAAGGGGGATCCGATCCCTGAGAGTGCCAAAGGCAAAGCTGCTGGTGTCAGTGACTCTAAAGCCAAGGCTCCGGCAAAGGGCGCTCCAAAAAAACAAGAGGACGCTGAGCCTGACGCTGAGCACATGGCTGCCGCCTCGGCGCTGATCATCGCTGCCATTTGCCTCGTCGATGACGATGCGGGTGCTGCCCGTCAGGCGGTCGATGCTGCGGGCAAAGTGTTTGGCAAAGGCATGGAGCGCTTTGCGCCTGCCGGCATCTGGCCTGAGGGTATGGAGGCTGGTGAGCAGGTACTCGATTATGCGATCATGGTCTTGCAGACATTGAAGGCAAATGCGAACAC
>JBEBGU010000744.1:0-2845 GCA_040081325.1 Prosthecobacter sp. | reverse complement strand
TACCATGACCTTCACCAAACAGCTCGAAAATCATGTGACCTCGAAAATCTTCGAGAGGTTAGCTCCTTTGGGATTCAAAAAAACCAGAGATTGTGATGTCTTGGTTAAACGGCAGCGGATTAAAGGTGTTGAGGAGCGACTGATAATGCCAGTCGCCCACTATCGGAACAAGGGAATCTCTTTGGCCTGTGGGCCAACCATATTTCACAATGAGATCAGTTTAGCTTTGGAAAAACTAGCAGAGGGTCTGGATTATTACACGCCTAAGCCTGGGAAGCCAAGCGGTACAACATTTGGTGCTAGCCTTGAGGAGCTAATGGAGCCGCCCATTCCGCAGCAAATGTGGGAAATTTGCACCATGGAGGAAGCCGAAGAGTGCGCAAATCAACTGATCATTCAGATTGAGCTTTTGGCGATCCCTTGGCTGGAGAAAAATGCAAACCTTCCCGACGCTTACGACACGCTTGTGAAGATAATAAAAACGGACCGTTTTCCGAAGTATTCAGCTATGCTCTGGTTTAAAGCCTACTTGATGGCTAAAAAATTGGGTGTGCCTTTGGACCAAGAAGTGATGAAATTGATCATGAAGCTGGCCGAAAGCGAGGAGCATGGATGCAGGGTGGCCCACAAAATTGTGGAACAAGAAAATCAGAAGGTTAGCAGTCAACGGTAACACCCTCCGTCGTTTCTTTTTCTCGACGACTCATGAGGTGGATCAAAGCGGGTTAGCTGGAGGCAAAACCTGCTCCACTTTTGCTCACTGCGTGGCAAACTTCGTCAGCAGTCCGCGCTTGCGAGTCAGGTTCAGAATCCAGACGTAGAGCCAGCCGGCGAGGGCGAGGTAGAGGAGGTTTAGGCCGAAGGAAATCCAGAGGTAGCTCCAGTCCATGCTGCCGGTTTTCATGACGGCTCTCATGCCCTCAAAGATGTACGTCGGCGGGAAGCACCAGGCGATGGGCTGCGACCACACGGGCATGTCTTCAACCCGATAAAACACGGCCACGGCGGGCTGGAAGAAGGGAATGGCCCAGGCCAGCGACTCCGCCGCCTGACCCCAGCGCAAGCCGAAGAAACTCCATGCTTGGGAAAGGGATGAAAATATTGATCTATGCTTTGGCATTGAAAGAGGCATCAAAGCCGTCTCGCGTCCATGTCGGTAATCGGCAAAAATTGGCAGCGTGTGCACTTCCCTGTATTTGGATGGAGTCATCCGTCACAATGACTTTGAAGGCCTGACTCCCCAGCTCCATGCCCTTTAATGACCGTGATAGCAAGACGCTTCGAGCCTTCCTTAATGGGGTAGCTAACGAGAGAACCCTTCGATTGTGGTCGCCGGGCCTTGTTATTGATGGGCAAAAGCCTTCAGGCACAAGTTCAAGCGACTAAACGGGCATTACTTCGAGTCCATTTTTGAGAGCCGGTCCAGGGGATACTACGTCCAAGGCCGCCCCCGGTTCAGGGTGCGGAGTCCCAGTTTTCTATCAACTCCACATCCGCCCTCATTCCTTGTGCAGTCTGTACAGCGGTGCTAGGCACTGCGGTGCCCGCCTCTACCGCTACCGTTGTTTACCCGCTGATTGCCGCTTTGCTTTATGCCTTTGGGGCGCTGGTGCTGAAGCGGTCGAGCGATCTTGGCATTGGGCTTTGGCGGACGACGTTTGTGGCGAACCTCATCGTGGCGGCGCTCTTTTCGCTGCTTTGGCTTCTGCCGGGACTGCCAGTCGAGCGTGAGCTACTTTGGCAGCCGGGGGTGATCGCGATGTGCTTGTTCTTTGGGCAGCTCTCGCAGTTTCTGGCCCTGGAAAAAGGCGATGTCTCGGTGGCTGTGCCGATCTTTGGTTTGAAGGTGATCATCGTGGCCATTCTCACGCCACTTCTGATCGGCGATGCTGTGGGCATGAAGATCTGGATCGCGGCGCTGCTGAGCGTGGTGGGCGTCACCTTTCTAAATCAAAAGGAGAACGGCCTGCGCCCACGCAATCTGGTGATCACTTTGATCGCGGGCGGCTCGGGGGCAGTCTTTTTCGCGGTGTTCGATGTGCTGGTGCAGAAGTGGGGACCGAGCTGGGGTGCGACACGGCTTTTACCCTGCATTTTTTGGATCAATGCACTGCTGTCCTTCGGCCTCATTTTCCGCTTCACCGCACCGCTGAGCGCTATCCCAAAGAAAGGCTGGAAATGGCTCACGGGCGGCTCGGTGCTGCTGGGGACTCAGAGCATCATCTTTGTCAGCACCCTGGCGGTTTATGGGAAAGCCACCTCTGCGAACATCGTCTATGCCTCACGCGGATTGCTGAGCGTCCTGCTGGTCTGGATGATCGGGCATTGGTTCATGAACCAGGAGCAGCACCTGGGTGCCAAAGTGATGCGTTGGCGGCTGCTCGGCGCGGCTTTGATGCTGAGCGCGATCGTGCTGGTGGTGACATGAGGCGCAGGTTGCGCCGCCAGTGTTTACCGCTACCCTCTGCCCCCCGTCTTTATAAAACCTATGTGGAAAGGCCGCTTCTCTCAGCCCACCAGCCAGCTCGTCCAGAGCTATGGCGAATCCGTGTCCTTTGACTGGCGTCTCTACGCTCATGACATCCGTGGCTCCATCGCTCAGTCGAAAGGGCTGCTCAAAGCGGGCATCATCACGGCCGACGAGCAGTTTCTCATTGAGGCAGGTCTGAATGCCATCAAGCGCGAGATCGAGATGGGCAACTTTGAGTTCAAGGAGTCGCTCGAAGACGTCCACATGAACATCGAGTCCGAGCTAACCAAGCGCATCGGACCCACTGGCGCAAAACTGCACACCGCGCGCAGTCGCAACGACCAGGTCGCCACTGACGTGCGGCTCTACACACGC
>JBEBGU010000743.1:0-2847 GCA_040081325.1 Prosthecobacter sp. | reverse complement strand
TTCGCCATTTTCGCCCGTAGGTTTGGAATGATAAATTTGAAACACCGAATGATGTCCATAGCTCATGCCGCCTGGATGGCTGTGACGCTCATTGGTCCGAGCCTCGCGGCGGAATCGGTGCGCCCGATGAATTTCACCAATGACATCGTGCCCATTCTCACGAAGGCGAGTTGCAATGCTGGAGCGTGTCATGCGAAGGCGGGCACAGGGCAGCGCGGCTTCAGACTGTCACTGCTGGGTTTTGAGCCGCAGGAGGATTACGAGCACATCGTGAAGGAGGAAAAGGGACGGCGCGTGTTTCCGCCAGCGCCGGAGCAAAGCCTGCTGTTGCTGAAAGCGGCCAACATCGTACCTCACGGAGGTGGTAAGAAGCTGGAGCCGAATTCGGATGGCTACCGCGCACTCGTGCGCTGGATCAGTGAAGGCATGGCATACGGCACCGATGCCGACCCCAAGCTGACTGGCATCGATGTCGAGCCAAAGCGCATGTCGATGAAGATCAAGACAGCGCAGCAGCTCAAAGTGACCGCGCGCTACTCGGATGGCAGCACACGGCCGATCACGCACCTCGCGCTGTATGAACCCAATGATAAGAGCATGGCGGAGACCACCGAAGATGGCGTGGTGAAGACGCTCGACATTCCCGGCAACGTCGCGGTGATGGTTCGCTACTCGGGACTGGTGTCCGTGTTCAGCGTATCGATCCCGCTCGGTGCGCCGGTGGATCAGTTGCCTGCGGCGAAAAATTTCATCGATCAGTCTGTCTTCGCGAACCTGAAACTGATCGGCGTGCCTCCATCGCCGATTTGTGATGACTCGACCTTCCTTCGCCGCGTCTCGCTCGATATCGCAGGCCGATTGCCGACCGTGGATGAGACGAAGGCCTTCTTCACCAGCAAAGAACCTGATAAGCGTGACCGCGCCATCGAGTCGCTGCTCAGCAGTCCCGATTACGCGGACTATTTTGCCAATAAATGGACCGCGCTGCTCAAGAATAGGCGTGATGCAGCCTCCGACATCACCGCCAACTTCGCCTTCCATTCCTGGGTGCGTGATAGCTTGCTGGCGAACACGCCTTACGACCAAATCGTGCGCCAGGTTCTTGCGGCCACCGGCACCATCTCGGGAAATCCTGCCGTGGCTTGGTTCAAGCGCGTGAAGGAGCCCTATCTGCAAATGGAAGACGTGGCACAGCTCTTTCTCGGCGTGCGCATGCAGTGCGCACAGTGTCATCACCATCCCTTCGAGCGCTGGAGCCAGCAGGACTACTACAGTCTGACCGCGTTCTTCAGTCAGGTCGGACGTAAGGCGACCACGACAGCAGGTGAGGATCTCGTTTTCCACAAGCGCGGCATTGCTCAGACAGAAAACAAAAAGACCAAGCTGCCCGTGAAGCCTGCGGCTCTCGGCTCACCGACGCAGGACATTCCAGCCGACGAGGATCCACGCTTGAGGCTCGTCGATTGGATGGCAGACAAGACGAACCCGTTCTTCGCCAAGTCGTTGGTGAATCGCTACTGGAAACATTTCTTCAAACGCGGCCTCATTGAACCTGAAGACGACATTCGCGACACCAATCCGCCGACGAATCCCGAACTGCTCGATGCGCTGGCGAAGCACTTCATCGACAGCGGATTCGATCTCAAGGCAGTCGTGCGCGTCATCGCTCAAAGCCACACGTATCAGCTCAGCTCGACGCCGAATGAGTACAATGCCGTGGATCGCCAGAACTTCTCCCACTTCTATCCGAAACGCATGCAAGCCGAGGTCATGCTCGACTCCATCGACCAACTCACCGGCGGCAAAACCGACTTCGCCGATCTCCCAGCCGGCACGCGCGCGATCGCGCTGCCTGACAACAGCTACACCCGCAGTTCACCCTTCCTTAAAGTCTTTGGCCGTCCCGAAAGCGCCAGCGTGTGCGAGTGCGAGCGCGTGCAGTCCTCCAGCCTCGCCCAGAGTCTGCATCTCATGAACGCAGCCGACGTGAAGGCCAAACTCACCGCCGCCGGAGGCCGTGCCGAGCAGATCACCAAAGCCGAGATGCCCGAACCCAAACGCATCCGCGAGCTCTACCTCGCCGCCTTCTCCCGCGAACCCAACGCCGACGAAGTCCGCATCAGCGAAACCCACGTCGCCAAACCCCGCGCTGACTCCCAAGGCAAGCCCCTCGACTCCCAACGCGCCAAACGCAACGGCTACGAGGATCTGCTGTGGGCGCTACTGAACACAAAGGAGTTTTTGTACAATCATTGAGAGTGCAATCAATCGCCCCGCAGGCCGTTTCGTTACGCACGACGAACTGCCATGCCTCCCACTTTCTTGACTGATTAGCCTCCTGAGTGACGAAGCGCGATGGAGGCCCAACTGCGACGTGATCGCGCCAAGACCGCGTGTTGACACAAATGTATGCACGAATGTAAACTGGCCCCCATGCCAGCCACCGTCCGCATCTCAGAAACAGGTCGCAGCCTTCTCGCTCAACTCGCTCGCGAGGCCGACACCAGCATGACCGTCGTTCTCGATGCCGCGTTGGAGACATATCGCCGCCACCGCTTTCTTGCACAGGCCGCAGCCGCCTACGAAACACTCGCCTCGGACCCTGAGGCAGCCAGCGACTACCGCAGGGAGATCACCGACCTCGACAGCACTAGCGCCGACGGCTTGCAACCCTACGCGCCCTGATTCATGCCCAACGGACCCGCTGCCGCACGAGGCGATATTTGGCTCGCTGATCTGAATCCCGTTCGCGGCCATGAGCAGGCCGGACGTCGGCCCGTCCTCGTAGTTTCCGTTGATCCCTTCAATCAGAGCCGCGCGGACCTCGTGGTCGTGATCCCCATCACC
>JBEBGU010000742.1:0-2848 GCA_040081325.1 Prosthecobacter sp. | reverse complement strand
CTTCCTGCTGTCCCCTTCCTGCTGTCCCCTTCATGCGGTCTAGGACATCGCATGCTGGAGGGCTTTCAGAATTCGTGTCATCGCCTCTTTCGGAGTGAACAAGTCCTCCTTCTGGAATCTGAATCCGCAGTGTGCTGCCTGGAACGCGCAAATCTCCGTGCTGAGCTTATTCTGGTCGTACTGCGATGGACGAAGCTCGCGGTAAATTTCCCAAGCGCGCTGTGCTGCGCGCTTCTTCTCGCCGCGCAGTACGTATATCGCGCGGATGACTTCCGGGCAGATGTCCTGAATGCTGCGCTCATGGAGAACTGCGATGTCCTGCTCAGCAGTGACCACGAGCTTCTCGTCGAGCAGAGCGAGCTTCACGGCAGCGGACTGAATCGTGGCTTGGTCATCGCGGCGGCAGGCGAGCACGAACCCTCTACGAGCGGCATACCAAGCAATCGCACCACTGGTGATGATCGGGATGGTAAGCTTGATGATGTCATCGCAGGTCATAGTAGCTGGGTGGATGAACCGTGGGTTTATCCGGTGTGAGTTTGATTGGGTTGCCCGAACGCTTCGGGGGATTGGCTTCTGCTATGCGTCTGTGTGGGTGACGAAGCCATTTACTGATGGAACCCTGATCAATGAGTGGGTCATTGCGGGGGCACTGGCGCAAGGCGAGTGGGCCGAGCAAGTCGCCACCTTGCGTAAATCGTGTTTTCAGCGTTTGGGCGGATTGATCTCATGCCCGCCTCAGTCAAATAGTATGCGGGTGCAGAAATCAGCGTTCCGGTGGGAATCCCCGCCGCGATGGAATCCTGGTGGCGAACCGCCGCCACCATGACGGATACCCTGCCCGCGAACTCACCTGACTCATGCCTGTGAATATGTACCGTAACCTTCTCAGTCGGCGAAATGTCGGATGCCTCATCTGGCACATCAATAAAGATGTGGTTGTCTGCGTGTTGTTTTCCAAGTTCGCAAAGTGCAATGAACTCATCTTGCACTGCATCGCGTGGAATAGTCGTGTGCTGTTTTACAAGCCAAGATTCTGGATTCATGGGTTTCGATTGGGCCGTGGTGCTCATGTGTCGCCGTACGTCTCGGATCAGGCGACGGCGAGCGCAAGACGTTGCTGACACGACAGATGCCATACGAGCCGTTGCCTGCATCCGTTTTGTTCCAGAGGGGCATTGGCTGGCTCGTTTCTCGCAGCCATGCACCCTTTCATGTTAGGCGACTTGGACGTATTCACGAAAACCAATCCCAAAAGGTGCGCTTCTTGGGCGCGGGTTTGGCTGGGGCTGAATACTCCAGACCGGCTAATGTATAAACGCGCTGCCAGAAAAGTGAATCTCTCGGATCGAGTTGCTGGACGCTCTCGATGAATGCGGTCAGTTCGGAGCGGAGCGTTAGACCTGCCATCATTGCGTTCGTCGTCCAGTTGAGGACTTCGCCCATTATTTGGGATTGCTTCCGGAATTCGTCGGGCGGCAGGCGTGCAACGTCGCTTGATTTGAAGTTTCGTTTGATGTCGTTGAGTCGCTGAGCCTCGTCATCGGGGATGAAACGTGTGAGGAAACTTGCGCCACCGCCGAAGTGGTTGCGCATGTCCTCGGTTAGAGCGCCGCTGTGAATATCGCTGGCGAGGGCAAGCTTCATCGCCTGCATAATTCTTTGTGGCGGGGCGGGGAGGCGGGATAAACAGTATGCAGCTCCGTCGCCCGAGCACGCCTGTTCAAGCACGGCGCCATACTCAGTAATGATTAGTTCGGCTTGGCTTGAAGTCATGATCGGTAGGAATTGAGAACGCGCGAAGGTCGTCAACGTCTCGGATCAGGCGACGGCGAGCGCAAGTCGTTGCTGACACGACAGATAGCCTTCGAGACGTTGCCTGCATCCGTTCGGCCTTGGTTTCGCGGTGGTCGTCGTCATGGTGATTCAAAACTGCTGGTCTGGACTCTCAGTGACTCTGATGCACTGCTCCAATCTAGCTCGCATAGTGAGGCTGGATCAAAGCTGGAACCAACAAGAACCTCAACGAGCCGAGGATAAGTGCGCTGATACATGCTCCAACTCCCCAAATACTTCGATCTGATCAAAGGGTTTGAGTGCATCGTGCCATCGTAGATCTCTCGCAAATGCTGTATCTGGAAGAGCACTCGCTCCTCAATGCCAGCTTCGCTCCACATGGTCACCTCTGGCGATACCGGGTAGTCGAAATCATCTCTCGCTAGGCGAGTTAGATCATAAGCTAGAAAGGAATAGTGGTAGTCGTCAGAGAACTGTGCTGACTGAAAAATATTATTGTATGGGATGACACTCTTGTGCAGAAAAAGTCCAGTTGCAGGGAGTTTCGATTCATCGTCGTAGGAGGCAATCAGGGCCTCTCCAAAATATGACTCAACATGCTGAAGCCGAGAATACTCGAACTCACCAAATCGGATCAGAGCACGGAATGAAATACCCGAACCAGTAAGGCGGTGAGTGATGTCCTGAACAAACTCGATCAAATACATGAGCTCCGTCCACATGTAACCCTCCCCAATCGGGTTCACCGAGTTGTAGGCAAGCAACGTGTCGGAAAAGACCACCGTCCTAAAGTTTGAGTCTCGGTGGATGGCGCAGCCATCCAATGTCTGAAAAAGACGCCTGACCTTGGCTGGACTGGCCGAGAGGGCGCGGAAGCCAAGGAAGTCTAGATAAAGGAAGAGCGTCTCAGGCATGACGGGGGTGACGCTGTTGGTTGGCCGAACGTTGTTTAGCCACAATAAACTGTGGACGAATCAGATTCGCCCACCGTTCGTTGGTGGGTTAGCTGGGTTGAGTTGAGGTGAAAGGGGGCCGTTCACGAAAAGAGGGT
>JBEBGU010000741.1:0-2849 GCA_040081325.1 Prosthecobacter sp. | reverse complement strand
GACCAGTCATTCACACATTGCGCGGCATGGCACCTTTTGAAATCGTCGAAAAATATGACGTGGGTGATTTGGTCTCGATCAGAATCGGCGAAATTGACGACAGCTATATCACAAGCTTGCTGGCCGAACATGCCCCCGATGTGGCCAAGGCATTTTATGAACCTCTGCAAACAAACATCAAATTCCGTATTTTCCCTTATGTGGGCGAGACAGTGGGCTTCTTGTCGTGTTCCAAAACCGATGACAAATGGAGATCCGGCATCAATCCATTCCGATTCGAAAGCTGCTCAGTTTCGTTCCTAGCAAGAGGAAAGCCCAGCCGCGAATTTGCCCAGTATGTTTTGACGCCTTCTTTGAGCCGCTTGGAATATCGAGGCTCTCCTGTTTTTACCGCGAACGGCAGCCTTGTTGGACTTGTCCGAGACTCTATACAAATAGATGACGAAATAGGTGTTCGCCCATTGATCACAAACATGATTCCTCTCAAGGAGCTATTTGGCACCATCGCCAAATGACATCTGTGGAGGCTATAGTTGGCAGCACTTGGCCATCAATGACTATGTGCGTCAAACGGGTTAATAATTTGAAGCCCCGCGATGTGTTTGAAGTCAATTTCGCTTCGCGTGACCAGCGGCACTCCATACTAGACCGGTTCTCGAAATGTTTGTCCGATTCAGTCCCTCGAACGACAGCAAGGTGTAAGAGCTTTAAGTGACAATCTTTACGAGCACTGTTCTAGTAATGTCAGTTTATGAAAAAGCATATCCTTCCAAAGAAACCAACAGTGTTTCTCAGCCATTCTTCCAGCAACAGACGCGAACTGGTGGCTCTGAAGCGTCTTTTGGATGAACGCGCCGGCGGGTTGATCGAGTTTTTCCTCTCATCTGATGACGAGAGTATCCCTCATGGGACAATCTGGCCGGAAGAAGTTAAAGCGGCATTGGATCGCATGACTTTGATGCTTGTCTTTATCTCGCCAAAAGCGCTCGAGTCAGGATGGACGTATTTCGAGGCTGGGTATGGTCTGCACAAGCTGGATTCGGCGAATATCTACTGCCTTCCAGGATGCGAAAAGGCCAAGTTGCCGAGTCCTTTCAACCTGCTCCAAAATAGAAACTTGCACTCAGCAAAGGACGTTTCGCTTCTGATTCAGGGAATAAACATTCGTCTTGGGGCGAAGCTAAAAGAAGTAGTAACAAAGTCTGAGTTTGACCAAGTATTCAAAGCCAGAGAGATGGGGCAGGTCAGCCTTCGAGTCCCGTTGGAACAGCTTATTGAGTCAGTTCGTATTGATCTCCTGGGACCAGCGAACAGCATAGAGTGCTTTTCAGAGGTGTGTTCAGAGTTAAATCTTCCAAATAGCCAAGCGTCTAAAGATATAAACGACTATAAATCGAGCTCTTGGAGCTGTCGGTGTTCAACGGGGGTGCGTTTACAGGTCGAAGACCCAATTTTCGGTTACTGGTCCCGCGAATGGTATTCGTCTGAGGTGGGTAAACCGATTGATTTGAATGAAGCGGTTATGAAAGCAAAAGGCATATACGTTCATGAAGTGTCAGAATATAATTGGATGAATGCTGGGAACGATTCAGATGCTGAATTCAAGTCACTCAAGGAAATCAGAATATACAACAAACGTAGCGAAGAACGTATTGAGGCTAAGCGGAAAGAGCGTTTGAGCCTTGAGGCAGGCCCAAGAAGCTGCGTTCTCATTATCTCGCCGCTCAATTTTGATCTGGCGCTCTCAATTGCTGATTTATGGCTAGCCAAATCGAAGGCTTCCGGCCCGATGAAAACAACAATTCATTTATCAAATGATGTTAATGTCGAGATGCGGACGGAAGTGCTCGCTGCAAAAATCCATGGTTCAGAAATCGGCATGGGAGATGACGGCACGTTAATTTGTCAGAATGATCTACATTTGAACCTGTCGTGGAATGATGACGCCCCTATTGATGCGTCCGGTTATTCCCTCACAATTAAGACCAGTGAGGTGAAGCCTCTTTCAAGCTTTGGGATTGAGAGCCTCGTCTCAAACCTTACTGAGTTGAAAGTTATTTTGGCTAAATCTGCCAGGAAGAAAAGCAGGAAGAATGGCCTTTTCTGAGGCCTCAAAAAAGGTCTCAAACTTTAGTTCATTACTCAGCGCCTCGGACACCGGAATTGAGCTGCTGAATCTTCACTTCATGACTCGTTATCGAGAACGCCCGGAAGTGTTTCTATCGTAAATCACGAGATCACTCCCGGCCAGGAAGCACCACGTCCTCACGGATTTCCCGCTGCCAGGCCACCGGATCAGGAATCACATCTTTCAGCCCGCCCATCGCCCGGATAGCATCAAAAGCCGCCGCTCGCTTCGCGAGCATCTCTGGTGTGGCGGTAGGTATCACCCGCTTCGGCTTGGGCGACGCACCCTCTGTCACCGACAGCAGCACATGCATGCGCCCAGGCTTCAGCCATTCGGGCAGCGGCGAAAGCAGCTTCAGGCTGCCATCGGCACTGACCTCGACATCGGTTTGCAGCGTGTTCATGGGCCGAGTGTAGGCGATTCATCAGAAGGCGTAAACAGTGAAACGGGGTTTAGAGTTGATCGTTGAGTGTTGAGAGCCTGGAGCAGAGACCTTTGAGCGAATGTTCTCAGTTCGCTCATTTGGTGCTCTCTCGCTCTCCTACTGATGCCGCAATGCTTCCACGGGATTCATCTGGGCGGCGCGGCGGGCGGGGTATATGCCGAAGGCGATGCCGGTGATCACGGAGATGAGGAAGGCGAGGGCAGGGGACCAGATCTTCACCACGGTGGTGACGCCTGCAAAGTGCTGGACGGCGATGGGGATGGAGATGCCGAGGAT
>JBEBGU010000070.1:0-10757 GCA_040081325.1 Prosthecobacter sp. | reverse complement strand
GCTGTATGCTTTCAATGAGACCTGAGCCGCTGTTGCGAATCCCATTCATGGTGCGTCCACGTGCGCGGACTTGGCCACTGCTGGGCAGTGAAATGCCTGTCAGTTGCCAGTTGGTAGTGGTCCCCACTCGTATGCCGTTGCCCAGCGGCACCCATGTCGCGCCAGCGTCGTTGCTTCGATCAAAGGTCACCAGCGACACCTCAGGCGATGCGCCTCCACGCTGCCACTGAACCTGCGCGACATTCGATACTGTCAGGGTCTGAGTTGCAGCATCATTGTTCAGTCTTGCGAAGCGATCTCGAACGGTCGAACTGGATGCGCCATTCGGCTGAAGTGTAGAAAACTGGCCACCAAGCAGAATTTTCCCATCCGCCTGCACTGCCACGGTATAGACGCTGCTGCTTGCTTTGGGATCGAAGCCTGTGTCGAGACTGCCGTCGGCATTAATGCGCGCGACACGCTGCCGGGATGTCGCAGCCACGGCACCATTGGGTTGAAGCGTGGTAAAAAGGCCCCCAATCAAAATCTTTCCGTCCGTCTGAAGCGCTAAGCTTTTGATATCGCTGTTGGCCATCGGATCAAAGTCTGTGTCGAGGCTGCCGTCGGCATTGACACGTGCGATGCGGTTGCGAGTAGTCGCGGTAATCGCGCCATTGGGTTGGAGCGTGGTGAAGGCACCGCCGATCAGAATCTTCCCATCAGCCTGTTCCACAAGGCAGTTGACCTGAGTGTTGGCACTAGGATCGAAGCCTGCGTCGAGGCTGCCGTCAGCATTGAGTCGTGCAACACAATTGCGAGGAGTCGGACTTACAGCGCCGTTGGGCTGGAGAGTGGTGAACCAGCCGCCGAGCAGAATCTTGCCGTCTGATTGTACGGTTACACAATCGACCCAATCACCCGGTTTTGGATCGAAGCCCATGTCGAGGCTGCCGTCGGTGTTAACCCGTGCGATATACCACCGCGTGGTTGCGCTTGCCGCCCCATTGGGTTGGAGTGTGGTGAATCCGCCTCCGAGCAAAATCTTCCCGTCCGCCTGCAATACCACGGCATCGATCTCGGCGTTCGCTTTCGGATCGAATGCTGAGTCAAGACTGCCATCGGCATTCACCCGCGCGACATTCCACCGAGTCGTGGCGCTAACCGCCCCGTTCGGTTGGAGTGTGGTGAACACACCGCCGAGTAGAATCTTCCCATCTGGCTGCACTGCTAAGCTATAAACAACACCGTTCGTTTTTGGATCGAAACCTGTGTCAAGACTTCCATCGGCATTGAGACGCGCGATGTTGCTGCGTGGCACACCATTCACGGAGGTGAAATTGCCCCCGATAATTATTTTTCCATCCGGCTGCACTGCCGTGGCTGTTACATGGCTGCCTACGATGGGTGGAGTGTAGCCCACATCAATCTCTCCTGGCGAGAAGACAGGCGTGGTGAAGCTGGCATCGTCGCCCAGAGTCGTGCCGCTGCTGTTCACCGCTCTGACTCGGAAGTGATAAGTCGTGCTGGGTATCAGGCCGTCGATCATTCTACTCACAGCCGTGGCACTGGTGCCACCACCGCTCAGGCTGGCAGGCGTGGCGGCGATGTTGGAACCGTAGCTGGTCGTCAGGCCATAGTCGAAGCTGATGGTCGTGCTGGCACCATTGTCACTGACGCTGCCATTGAGAGTGGCCGCATCACTCTGGATGAAAGTGGCCGCGAGTGTGGTGGCCGTGGGCGCGGCGGCAACGCCCAGTCCGGTGAAGTCGATGGTGAAGGGGGATTCATCCGCGTCATTGCTCCACACCTGCATCGTCGCCGCACGGGAGTCCGTGCCTTGTGGGGTGAACTGGATGATGAATGGAGTTGTGCTGCTGCCTGACGCCAGCGGACTCTGGGGTGCCGTGGTGATGCTGAAGTCCCCCGCATTGGCTCCGCTGAAAGTCACCGCCAGTCCTGTGAGTGGCGCGCTTCCTGTATTGCGCACATGGTAGGTCAGGGTGGTCGAGCTTCCCAGATTCACACCGCCAAAGCCATGTGTGGTGGAGCCGCTGACGAGGTCTGTATTCAGCGGATGCTCCAGAGCGATCTCCGGCCCACCGCCAGAGGGGTAAATGAGAGCCACATCTTCATCATGGGCGTTGCTACTGTTGTAATAGCTGCCTGCCATCTGCCAGCCACGAGCACGGACATAGTAGGACTGGCTGGTCGGCAAGGTCAGGCCGCTGACTTGCCATCCAGCTGACGTGCGAGTGCCATTTCCTAGGCTGTTCCAGGTCACCCCATCGAGACTGCTTTCGAATCTGGTCTCATCCACTTCCGGGCTGGCTCCGGTGCGGCTCCAGTGAATCACATCCGCCCCAGAAATTCCGAGCGCCTGACGCCCCGTGCTCATCGTCAGCATCGCCACCGTGTGCTGAGGTTGTCCATCGACCCGGCTGAATTCGCCACCGATGAGGCAGCGCCCTTCAGGCAGACTTGTGATGCTGTAAACGGTGTCGTTTACATTGAAGTTCACACTGGTGTCTAGGCTGCCATCGCCATTGAGCTGGGCGAAGTTGCTGCGTGTGACTCCGTTGACGGAACTGATACTGCCGGCGATTCGGATCTTGCCATCCGTCAGCAGACTCAGGCAGTAAACGTTGCCGCCTACTGTCGCCAGGAAGCTGCTGTCCAGACTACCATCTGCCAAGAGTCGGGCCACACGGCTGCGGTTCACTCCACCGACTTGGCCGAAGGTCCCCCCGATCATTATCCTGCCATCTTTTTGCAGATGTACGGCATACACAGTTCCACTCGGATTTGGGTTAAAGCTAAGGTCCAGCGTACCATCGGCATTGAGTCGGGCTAGGCGGTTTCGCGTCACTCCACCGACCGTGGTGAAGTTGCCGCCAATCAAGATCTGGCCGCCCGACAAGAACTGCACGGCATAAACTTCACCATTCAAATTAGGATCAAAGCCGGTGTCCAGGCTGCCATCGGCATTCAGCCGCGCTAAGTAGTTGCGAGTCACGCCATTGACCGTGCTAAGCCCTGGACCGCTGATGAGCAGCTTCCCATCGCTCTGCACAGCGACACAGCGCAGGTAACTGCCGACATTAGCATTGGCAAAGCTGGTGTCTGTCGAGCCATCGGCATTGAGTCGTGCAACGTAACTACGAGACAGACCTCCAACCGATGAGAATATACCCGCGATCACGAACTTCCCATCTGGGAGCAGCGCCGAACTGTACACCCAACTGCTGGGATTCGGGGAGTAGGTGGCATCCACGCTGCCATCTGACATGAGCCGTGCGAGGTTGGCTTTCGCTTGGCCGTTCACGCCAGCAAATATGCCGGAGACTAGCATCTTACCATCTATCTGCACGGCACCGCCAAAGACTGACGCACCGTTGGAATTGAGATTCACGCCGTTATCCACGCTGCCGTCGGCATTCAGCAGCGCTGCCCCCCATTTGCTCTGACCGCCAATCGTGAGGAACTGACCCCCTACATACAGGCGACCATCAGGCCGCAGCAGCAGGGCATTGATCTGGGCGTCCGCACTCGGGTCGTAGGAGTAGTCGAGCGAGCCATCTGCCTCCAATCGGGCGATGCGGTTGCGAGTTTGTCCGGCGATGCTCGTGAAGCTGCCACCCAAGACTACCTTGCCATCCGTCTGGCGTGTCATCACTATGACACTACCATTGGCATTGGGATCAAAGGAGCCGTCGAGCACTCCTGCCGAGTTGAGTTTGGCGATTCGATTGCGCGTCTGGCCTGAGACGCTCGTGAAGTTACCGCCAAGCAGGATGTTACCGTCTGGCAGGACAAGGATGGACTCCACCGTTGAACTGACATTCGGATCAAAACCCGTGTCGAGACTGCCATCGGCATTGAGTCGAGCGAGGCGGTTGCGGCTGACCCCGCCGACGGTGGTGAAGGTGCCACCGATGAGGATCTTGTTGTCCGCCTGCACAGCGATCGCCAGAACAGTGCCGTTGGCATCAGGATTAAAATCCGTGTCCAAAGTCAGGTCCGCATTGAGCCGGGCGATCCGGTTGCGCGTGATGCCACCAACCGTGGTGAAATTTCCGCCGAGCAGCGTCTTCTGATCCGCCTGCATGGTGATGGCAGAGCATTGGCTGTTGGGCTGAGGATAGATGGCACCAGTGTCCGTCGTGCCGTCGATGTTGAGAAGACGTAGTAGCGAGCCTGTGCTGTTGTTCGCTAGCCACACGCGACCGTCCGCACGTTTGGTCATGACGTAGGCCTGACTGAAGCCGCTACTTGGAAAAGTGGTGTCAATGCTGTGGTCGGCATTGAATCGCGCCAGGGTAAAGTAACCCGCATCGGCGACGTTGTTGAAATTGCCTCCGAGCAGGAGTTTTCCCGTGTCCAGCATGGCGAAGGACTCGACTGACATACGCGTGGTCGTCACGCTGAAGGGCGTGCTCGTAGCGGTGGCGTGGCCGCTGAGATTGATGTCGAAGGAAGACTCGTCGGCATCGTTGCTGTGGATGCGCAGTCTGGCCAGCCTTGGCCCTGGAGCCGTGGGTTGGAAGCGCAGGATGAAGCTGGTATTTCCGCCTGCCGCCAGAGCACTGGCGGGCTCAGAACGAACCCGATAATCCGCCGCATGAGGCCCATCCAAAGTCACGGCGATGCCGCTGAGGTCGGACGTGCCAGTGTTGAGGACAACGAATAGCCGCTCCAGCGCTGTGCCCAACTCCAGGTTGCCGAAATCCATGGTGCTGACCTCATCCGTGAGCGTCAGCCCAGCCTGCTGCACCACAATCTCCGGCTGTGCTCCGCCGCTGGCCGGGATGATGGCCGTGGTTTCATAGATGGAGCTGTCTCCGCCATAATAGCCGCCGGTCATTTGGATACCCTGCGCACGCAGTCGATAGCCCTGTGCTGCGGGCAATGCCAGTCCGGCGAGCTGCCAGCCATTCGTCGTGCGTGTGCCATTGCCAAGGCTCGTCCAGGTGCTGCCATCCAGGCTGCTTTCAAAAGTCACCCGATCCACCTCCGGGCTGCTGCCAGCACGCACCCAGCTCACAGCGGTGCCCGCACTGTTTGCCGTGAGGCTCTGAATGGCGGTGGTGTTCGTCAGACGGACATGTCCAGTGCGCGCCACCCCATTTGCCTGGGAAAAGGCCCCGCCGACCAAAACCTGACCTTCGTCTGTTTGAGTCAGGGAATAAACGTCATCATTCAGATCCGCCAAAATGCCGGTATCCAGGCTCCCATCCGCATTCAGCCGGGCCAGTCGATTACGGCTTCCTCCGCCGATGCTAACGGTGAAGGAACCTCCGACCCAAATCTTGCCATCGGTTTGAAGTGAGAGCGCATAAACAGTACCGCTGGGCTGAGGCGCGAAGCCATCCAGGGTGCCGTTTGAGTTCAGTCGGGCCAGACGACTGCGACTGATCCCTGCAATCGTTGTGAAAGCGCCGCCTACCAGAATCTTTCCATCAGGCTGTACTTGGATCGCATAAATCGTCGAGTTTGCCCCTGGATCAAAGCCCGTGTCTAGGCTGCCATCCACATTCAATCGAGCAATGCGGTTACGCGTCACTCCACCCACGGTTGTGAAGCTTCCACCTACTAGGATCTTGCCGTCTGGCTGCACGGCCAGGGAAAGGACATCGGATGTGCTGCCGCCGACATTTGGGTTGAAAGTTGTGTCTAAAGTGCCGTTGGCGTTGATCCGCGCAAGCTTGTTTCTCGTCTGGCCTCCGAGCGTGCTGAAGGGACCACCTGCCAGGATTTTGCCATCGGCCTGCATTGCCATCGCATAAAACGTAACATTGGCAGAGATTACATTAAAGGTGCTGTCCAGGCTGCCGTCTGCATCCAGGCGTCTCAAAATATGAACATCATGATAGACCAGCCGTCCGTCTGCCTGCGGGATTGTGGTGTACGTGTATGTGCCAGTGGACACAGGTAAGCTAAAGTCTGGGTCCACGATCCCCGATGGCAGCAGGCGTGCTATCGGGGAAGCAAGAAGTTCATTCACACGCGCGGTGTAATTCCCAATGACTAACTTCCCATTAGGCATGAGACTCTGCGCCCAAATGCTGCCGCCGATACCATGCAAATCTGTGCTACCTCCAGAAAGCACCGTGCCAGTCGAGGAGAGGATGGCCAGATGAGGATTGAATTGCCCTTCCACAAGCCTGAAACGGCCACCTGCCACTATTCTGCCATCAGACATCACCATCACATCTTTGACCCAGTCATCACAGTCCGCTCGGAAAGCGCCATCCACGCCTCCATCGCTGTTGAAGCGTGCTAACCTCTGACGGGCGAATCCCCCTGCCACCGTGGTAAAAAACCCGCCTGCCAGGATTTTGCCATCGGACTGGATGGCAATGGAACTTACTAAATGGTTGAGGTTGGGAAAAAATCCACTGTCCAGGCTGCCGTCCGTGTTCAATCGCGCCATGTAGTTTCGAGTCACTCCGCCCACCGTCGAGAAGCGCCCCCCCATCAGGATCTTTCCGTCTGGCTGGATCGCTAGTCCTTCGACGGAGGAGTTAGCATTTGGGTTAAAGCCAGAGTCCAGCGAACCGTCCGTATTAATCCGCGCAATTCGATTTCGAGTAATACCACTGACGGTAAGGAACCACCCGCCTATCACCACCTTTCCGTCCGGCTGCAGTATCATTGTGTCTACATAACTTGATGCATTGGGGTTATAGCTCAGGTCGAGGCTGCCATCCGCATTGAGACGGGCAATGTAATTTCGGCTCTGGCCAGATACCGTGGTGAAATACCCGCCTATCATGATCCTCCCATCGGCCTGTGCTACGAGGCACCGAATGGACGAGTTAATAGTGGGCAGTGTCGTGTCCAGACTCCCATCAGCGTTCAACCTTGCCAGATTGGACCGTGAACTGCCACCGCTCGTGATCGTGAAGCTGCCCCCGATGAGCAACTTGCCATCTGGCTGTAAGGCAAAGGCATGCACATAGCCTGAAGTCACAGGCGCGAAACTAGTATCCAGTGTCCCGTCACTGTTAAGTCGTGCAAGGCCTACTCGCGCCACACCATTTATGCTGCTGAACGGCCCACCGATCATAATCTTACCGTCTGCCAACTCAATGCTGTCATTAACATAACCATCCAATACTTCGACATCATAAGTCGGGTCCACGCTGCCAGCCAGCCGGGAGCCAGTCATCGTCACATCAAAGGGTGACTCGTCCGGGTCGTTGCTGGCGATGTGCAGCATGGCCTGCCGGGCGGAGACTGCGGCGGCGCTGAAGGTGACGGTGAAGACCGTGCTGGAACCTGGGGCGAGGGAGGTGCTGCCGAGAGTGCCCAGGGCGAAATCGGACGCATGGGCTCCAGACTTCGTCAATGCCAGTCCGGTGAGAGCGACCCCTCCCAGATTGGTGATGCGGAAGGTTTTTTGCACGCCGAGTCCGTCCACTGAAAAGCCAAAATTCACGGTGGAGCCAGCGTCGGTGAGGACTGCACTATCAATCACCGCCACGTCGATCTCCGCCGCGCTGCTGGGGCCGAAGATATAGGATGCGCCTTTGTCCACGGACACCATGTCATCGAACGGCGCACTGACCACGAAGCGCTGGCCGTCCATCGCCATGATCAGGCCGTAGTCGTCGTTGGCGCTGGGGTTGGGATTCGGCAGGGTTTGCAGCGGCACGGTCGGGGAGGCACTGCTGAGGTCGTAAAAGTAGGCCGAGCCGGAGCCAGCGGCGGCTGTGCCGTCATTGGAGGCTCCCACCGTGACCCAATTTCCTGCGATGGCGACGCTGTGACCGAAGTTGTCCGAGGCCACCGGCGTGGGATTTGGCAGGGTGTAGATCGGCACCGTCGGCGTGCCGCTGGTGAGATCGTAAATGTAGGCGCTGCCAGCATCCGTGGCGAGCGTGTCATCCGCCAGCGCGCCAACGACAATGCGCGTGCCGCTGATGGCAGCGTGGTAGCCGAACGAATCGTTCGCTGCTGGCTGTGGATTCACGATTTCCGCCACGGGTACCGTCGGCGTGCCGGAGTTCAGGTCATAGGCATAAACGCTGCCTGCATTCACAATACCGCCTGGATCATCCGAGACGGCGGCGATGACGATGCGCCGACCCGAGATGCCCACCGTGCTGCCGAAGCTGTCATCTCCGCTCGGGCTGGGGTTGTTGATCACGTAAGCCGGAGTGGTCGGTGTCGCGCTCGCCAGATCATAGACATAGACGCTGCCTGTATCGACACCCGCCGTATCGTCTTCTGGTGCCGCGATGATGAGCAGCGTGCCCTCCAGTGTCACCGAGTTGCCATAGAGGTCGTTCGCGCCAGGTGCTGGGTTCGTAAGAGTCAAAACAGGCACCGTGGGCGTGCTACTGCCAAGGTTGTAAAGGTAAGTGATGCCTGAATTCGTTGCGCCCGTGTCATCATAAGGCACTCCGACGAGCACCAAGTCACCCTGAACAGCCATGGCATTGCCGAAGTTGTCATCCGCTGCCGGGCTTGGGTTGTTGATCGTGAAAACCGGAACGCCGGGCGTGCCGCTGGTGCTGTCGAAAACATAGACACACCCTGTGTTGTTGGCACCGGTCTTATCACGCGGTACCCCGATGACCGTGCGCGTGCCGCTGATCGCTGTGCCGATGCCGAAGCGGTCATCAATGGACGAACCTGGACTATTCAGCGTCGCCGTCGGCACTGTCGGCGTTCCGCTGGTGAGGTCGTAGATGTAGGCACTGCCGGCATCGGTAGCCCCGGCATTATCGAGACGGGCTCCGATCACTAACTTCGTGCCAGCGATAGCCACAGCATAGCCGTACTCATCACTCGCCAAAGGAGCAGGATTGACTAGCGTGTGCAGCGGTGTGGCAGGCGTGCCGCTGAGGAGGTCGAAAACATAAGCCTCACCTGAATCAGCAGCACCGGTATTGTCGTAAATGGCTCCAACGAAGAGGTTGGTTCCAGAAAGCGCTACAGAGGTGCCAAAGAAGTCGCTGGCCTCGGGGTCGGGATTTCCCAGCGACAGCGTGGGCGTGGTGGGTGTGCCACCAGCAAGATCATAGACATAGACACTTCCGCTATCCACAGCCAGGGCGTCATCCTGACGAGCTCCGACGGCCACTTTTGTGCCGGAAATGGAGACGCTGACGCCAAAGAAATCACTCGCTACAGCGGAGGGATTATTGAGCGTGAATGACGGAGTCGCCGGAGTGCCACTGGTCAGGTCAAAGACGTATGCGCTACCTGCATCGGTAGCGCCCGTGTCGTCAAAATAGGCACCGACGACGAGCCGCGCGCCAGAGATTGCCACTGAGATGCCGAAGTTGTCATTCACAGCGGGAGAGGGATTGTTCAGCGTCAGCAGAGGAGTGCTAGGTGACACTGCGCTGAGGTCATAGACATAGACACTGCCTGCATTGGAAGCACCCGTATCATCGAGTCTGGCTGACACAGCTACATAGCTACCCGAAATGGCCACCGCGTAGCCGTAGTTATCACTACTGGCTGGTCCAGGATTGGGAAGTGTTAAAGTCGGTAGGCTGGGAGGGCCGCTGGAAAGATCATAGACATAGGCGTTGCCTGAATCTGTGGAACCAGTGTCATCCAGATGGGCTCCGACGATCAGGCGAGAACCAGAAACCGAAACAGAAATACCAAACTGGTCGTTCGTCGCGGGACTAGGGTTGGCAATGGTGTGCAGCAGCACCCCAGTGTTTGTGTGATAAACCTTCACCACTCCCGAGTCAGTGGACCCCGCATCGTCCAACGGCGAGCCGACGACAGTGTAGATGCCATCAACCGCGACACTGGTTCCAAACTGCGCGTTTGTCTGAGCGCCATTGTCAGGTGGGAAGAGGGAGGTGACCAAGTGCCTCGGAACATTCAGTGTGCTGGCGGCGGTGAAGCTCAAGTCACTCCCATTGCTGGTGCCTACACCGTTCACTCCGACGAGACGATAGTGGTAGGTGGCTCCAGGAGTCAGGCCGCTGAGCGTCGCACTCACCGCAAGAGCGCTGCTGCCACTGACGGGTGCAAGCGTGGCGGCGATGCTGGTGCCGTAACCGGTGTTCGGGCCATACTCAAACGTGACGGTTGTGGCGGTTCCGTTCGGATTCACGGTGCCGTTCAGCGTTGCCGTGATGCTAGTGACATTGCTGGCGGAAGCGCTAGCGATGGTGGGGGCGGCACCACCCGTCGTGATAACAGAAAAATTGTCCGCGTAAACTGAGCCGCTGCTCACGACGAGAGCCTCAGAGAAACCGCTGATGCTGACGATGAATCCTTTGTTTCCCGAGAGCTGCCAGGGGCTGTTGCGCGTGGCTCCATTTCCGGGGGCATCTCCCACGCCGAAGGTGCCATACGACTGCCATTGGAAGCCATCGCCACTGCCTGTCGTATCGTAGTAGGCGGTGAAGATTTTCGTGGTCGGATTGTAGGAGAGACGAACGGAACCTGTGGTGACGGCTGGGTGATTAGTTGGAGTGGTGTATGGCGGCACCTCGTCGCCTCCGTAAACATTGGAACTGAGACCAGCCAGAAAGCCACTTCCATCCCCGCCAGGACCGCTGCGACCCAGCTCCATATAAATGCTGTCCTGTGTGTTCTCCAGACTCGTCACTGAGATGCCAACCGAGGCATTGGCGGCACCCGCTGGATTGACGTTGTTGAAGACATCCAGGATCACATCAAAGGCATCTGTGTTGCGTGCGATGTTCAGCGCCCAAGGGCGGGAAGTCTCGTCGTAATTCACGTCCGGTGTCGTGACACGATATTCGACTCTGCCATTGGTCTCCACGAACGAGGCACCACCC
>JBEBGU010000740.1:0-2866 GCA_040081325.1 Prosthecobacter sp. | reverse complement strand
GTGCCTGCGCGGTCATGATTCCACCGACCAAAGCGGTGAACAAGAAGCACGGAGATGGAGTTGCGGTAGAAAATAGGATGAGCGCAGGTTATGCGCACCGCTTACTGCTGCGTTTTTTTTCCAGCGTTGCAGGCCGAGTGAAAAAGATGAAATAAAATGAATTTGGGTCGCTTCAGGGGCGGGTGAAGATGATCTCCCCCGTCGTCCGCTCGGTGCTGCTCAGTGATGGGAGCAGGTAGTGGCCGTCGCCGATCAAGGTGTCGGGTGCGGTGGCGGGCTGGCGGAGGATGCCGCTGAAGGTCACGGTGCGCAGCACGGTCTTAGATGCCACGATGTCGGACAGCTCGAAGGTGCCGGTGAAGGTGCCGGTGGTGGGGACGAAGGTGAGCGTCTTCCACTTGGTGCTGTTGACCGGGGCCGTCGCTAGCAGGGCGACGCTGACGAGATTCGTGGCGCTGAGGTTGAGGCGGGTGGGCAGGTTGCCATTCACGGTGCTGCCGGTGGGGCTGTGGGCGACTCCGAAGCTGATGCTCGTGCCGGTGAGGCCAAGGCGATTGGCGAGGCTGATGGCGGTCACAGCCGGAGTGGTGCCGATCGCGGCTTTGGCGGCGGCGGGTGGGAGCCAGGGATCGAGCATGAGCACGGTACTCACGGGGCCGAAGCCGACGCGATGCGTGACATCGCCAGGAAAGCCGGTTTTTTTCCAGGTGAGGCCGGTGGCATCGACGTAGCGGCGGTTGACGAGGCTGGGGTCGCTCGTTGGGTTCGGATGCAGGGCAAAGGCTAAAGCCCCGGCGAGGTAGGATTCGGTGCGGGCGGCGAGGTAGGGCTGTACGAACAGGCGATAGACGGGGGCTGCTTGGTCATCGGGACTCAGCATGGTGGTGAAGGTGGTGCCATCGCCGAGCCTGCCTATCAGGGTGATCACGCCTGCGGTGCTGATGTTGGCGGTGGCCCAGCCTGCGCCTCTTGGGCCTGCCAGTGTGGTATTGCCGATCACGGTGGAGGGTTCTAGCACAGCGGTGTGCGCTCCGGAGTAGTTGACGGTTTTTCCGGTCGCGAGGATGAGCAACTTGCGGCCATTGCTGGCGCTGCCGAGGGCTACGCCACTGCGGGTGGCGCTGGCGATCACGTCGCCGGTGAGCGGCAGAGTGAAGGTGATGACATACGGGATGTTGACCTTGTTGACGAGGATGTTTGCGGTGGCCGTGCCTGACGCGGTTTTCGCTAGAGAGTTAGTGGCTAATGTGCCGGCGAAAGAGACAGCGCTGGTGGTGGCACCAGTGAACAGCTTAGCGGTGTAGGTTGTGCCAGTGGTCAGGACATTGATGCTGAGCTTACCGACGGGGAGCTGTGAGGTGGCATCCGTCAGCAGGGCTTCGTAGCTGCCGGCGAAGCTCTCCACGACCATGCTGCCGGGCTGGTAGACGCAGGTGTAGTTCAGCGCGGTGGCTCCGCTGGCGGTGATTGGATAGATGCCGCCAGCGCTGGCGAGCGTGGCGGTGGTGGTGAGGGCGGGGGCTTTGGTGATGACGGTGGGTGTGTCGCTGCCTTGGAGGCCGCTGACGCTGTAGGTCAGCGCGGAATTGGCCTGGCCTGCGAACTTGTGTTGATTGTTGGGAGTGACGGTGAGGACGGCCCTGGCGATGACGAGGGCGCCGGTCTTGGTGGTTCCTCCATCAACAACTTTGACCGGGTAGCTTCCGGCGCTGACCGGAACGATGGCACCGAAGATGCCGCCGACGCTGTAAGTGATCACGGGGCTGATGCCGCCGACGGTGGCGATGGGTTTGGGGCTGCCGTCGTAAGTTTGCGTGAGGTTGATCAAGGTTAGCGTGGCAGGGGCGGCTGCCACGATAATAGATTTCATCACGACGGGTGCCGCCGCGAAGTTGCTGCCACCGGACTGGCTGGCGGTGATTTTCACGATGCCGATGCCAGTGAGGGTCAAACTGTTGCCCACCAACGTGGCCGGGCCAGAGACTAGGGTGAGCGTCACTGGCAGACCCGAGCTGGCGGTGGCAGCCAAGCTGAGCGGACTCTGGTTAAGAAACACGCTGGCCAGTGGTGTGAAGGTGATGGTCTGGGACTTGAGCGTGGAGAGGGCACCGAACCCGCGGATGCCGAAGGTATAGCTCGCAGCGTACGTGTCGTTCGTGGTGATCCTTACCGTGGCGTTGCGGGTGCCGGGCAGTGTGGGGTCGAAGGTGATGTCAAAGGTGGTGCTACCGCCTGCGGGCACGCTTGGTTCTGGCTGGTCAGTAACAGTGAAGTCCCCGGCATCTCCCCCTTCGATGGCGACGATGCCCTGGCCAGTGAGTTGAAGCGTGGCAGATCCGGCATTGGCAATGGTAAAGGTGCGGGTGACCTGAGTATTGAGCAGGACTGCACTGCCGAAATCGGTGTGGTCGCCGGTGCTTGGGGTGGTGTCGGCGTTGGCGATGAGGCTGTTGTTGCCGCTGATCTGAATGATTGGAGTGGTGAAAGTGAAGAGCGTGTTCGCTGCATTCGTACCGCCGAGGGTGGTAACGAGGACGCTTTTGGCTCCGACGGTGCTGGCCGGGGTGATAGCGGTAATCGTGGTGTCATTCACGATCTCGAAGGAGGTCGCTGCCGTGCCGCCAAAGCTAACAGCCGTAGCACCGGTGAACTTCGTGCCAGTGATCGTCACGCTGGCACCTCCGACGATGGAGCCCGTGTTGGGAATGATGCTGGCGATCGTGGGCGCTTGCGACGAGGCGACGAGGCCGAGGGTCTGATCTGCCTTTGATCCTGATGAGGTGAAAACGAAGCGATCACTGGCCACCAGGGAGGAGGTGCTGACCGCCACCGGCACGAAGCTCCCCCCCCCCAAGGTGTTGTTGCC
>JBEBGU010000069.1:0-10794 GCA_040081325.1 Prosthecobacter sp. | reverse complement strand
ACACGCAGGAGTCGTTTTATCACCGCATCGAAGTCTCGGAAATGGGAGTCAGCCCGCATCGCCAGCGGATGCTGCGTCTGGACTCGACACCGGAGGGTGCGATGAATCCTGACACGGGGGCGCTGGTGATGGATTATCAGCACTACTGGCGGCTGCCGTTGCTGAAAGACAAGGCGCAGCTCGAGAGCGCGCTCTTCATCGGTGCGGGGGCATTTGGGATGCCGGAGGAGATGTCGCGCGAATTTCCGCAGGCGCGTGTGGATGTTGCGGAGATTGATCCGCAGGTCATCGAAGCGGGACGGAAGTTTTTCAAACTTAGCGAGCATCCGCGCGTGCAGGCTCATGCCGGTGATGCACGCCATTTCCTGCGTACTCAAAAAGACCAGCGCTGGGATCTGATCTTTGGCGATGCGTATGCTGGCGTGCGCTCCATCCCATCGCATCTGGTGACGAAGGAGTTCTTCCAGCTCGTGTCGGATCACCTGACACCACAGGGCATCTTTGTCATGAATGCCATCACGGCGGTGCAGGGAGACAAAGCTGAACTGCTGAGCGGGCTGCTGGCCACGCTGAAAACCGTGTTCCCGCATGTGGAGGCCTTTGCCGTGCAGGGGCCGCGACAGATGACGCAGAACATCATCATCCTCGCCTCGCGTCAGGATTGGAAGCCGTGGATCACCGACCGCTTTTATGCCGCAGGCACCTGGCAGAGCCGTGTCCTGCGCAGCCATGTGGCAGCCAATCAGCTTCCACAGCAGGGGCAGGTCTTCACAGACGACTTCAATCCCGTGGACAGCATCATCGCGCGCGGACTGCTGGCGGATTAGAAACGAGTCTTGTCAGGTGCGGCGCGAGTCACTAAACTCGTCGCCTCATCATGAAACGACTGCTCCTTTCTACATTCTTGTGCCTTGCTGCTTTTGCCGCTGAACCTGTTCCTGAATTTAAGGGCAGTATCGAGAAACTGGACCCGGCGCTTGATGCGCTGCTGGCTCCAGACGCGAAGATCGAAGTGCTGGCCAGCGGCTTCAACTGGTCTGAAGGTCCGGTGTGGAAGGATGACAAAATTCTCTTCTCCGATGTACCGGAGAACACGGTCTTTGCCTGGAAGGAAGGCGACACGGCGGCCTCGGTTTCTCTCAAGCCCAGCGGTAGTCTCAGCGGTGATGGACAGGGCTCGAATGGTCTCGCCAAAGATGCCGCCGGTAATCTGATCCTCTGCCAGCATGGCGAGCGCCGTATCGCGCGGCTGGAGAAAGATGGCAGCTTCACAGCGCTGGCGGACAAGTATGATGGCAAGCGCTTCAACAGCCCGAACGATCTGGTGATCGACAGCAAGGGCACGATCTTCTTCACCGATCCTCCGTATGGTCTGAAAAAAGGGGAAGTGCCAGACGCGCCTTACCACGGCGTGTATGCGGTCAAGCCAGACGCGCCCAATGTTCCAGTCGCCTTGCTGATCGACGACCTCAAGTGGCCCAACGGCATTGCTTTGAGCCCGGATGAGAAGACGCTCTACATTGCCGTGTCTGACAAGGACAACACGCGCATCATGGCCTACGAACTGAGCGGCATCGCCATGATCATCAATGGAGTCATCGTGCCAAAGGCCGTCAAAGGGCGCGAGTTGTTCAACGCGCAGTCCCTGAAGTCACCCACACGCAAAGGCGGCTGCGATGGCATGAAGGTGGACGCGCTGGGCAACATCTGGACCACCGGTCCTGGCGGCGTGCTGATCATCAGCAAGGAGGGCAAGCACATCGGCTCGATTTTGACCGGTCAGGCCACCGCCAACTGCGCGTGGGGTGGTGAAGACAAGAGCACGCTCTACATCACAGCGGACATGTTCCTGCTGCGGGTGAAGACGAAGGTGAAAGGAAAGTGATGAAGCGCGGGACTGTAGCCATCCTTCTGCTGCTGGTGGCCGCTGGGTCATTTGCACGCGAGGTGCAGTCACACGGTCTGCTCTTTGAGAAGTGGCTGAGGGACACCTTCTTCGGCGGCTATGAGCCGAAAGGCTACACGCAGAAATGGGACATCCCGGCGGCGGCCAATCCTGATCATGGTGGCATCCCGGTGAATCCGAAGGCGATCAAATATGGAACGCCCATCGGGCTTGGTGATGCGCTGCGGCAGTTTGAGATCGACGAGCCGTTTCTTTTGATCGCTGGCTTCTGGGAACAGGTCACGCCCGAAGAAAAACGCTGGGTGAATGTGCAGGCCGTGCGTGTTGAGCCGGAGGTCTGGCGCAGGCTTTGGGGGGATCTGAAACGCAGTGATCTGGACAGGCTCATCGCGGTGATCAAAGACAAGTCGCTGTCTCTGGCGCAGGCGCGTGAGAGGGTTCAGCAAATCAAGGCAGAGGCTCCTTACACAACTTCGGTGATCGAACTGAATCCCAAGATCGATCGCAGTCAGCGTCGTCTACAATGCAGTCTTCGATTTGATGACTTCTTTGATCATCTCGCCCCGAAGGCTGATCGTGCGGCGCTGGCACAGCCAAAGATCTTTGGGCAAAGTGTGCCCGGGCGATTTGAATCAACGCCGCGTGTGATCACACCGGAGAAGTGATCGTCACGCCGCCACGATTTCCGGCTCGCCTGTCCGTCCGTCGGCAGGCGGCTGCGGTGGACTGAGGAAGGCCATGGAGAAGCGCTTGAAGACAGAGCACGCAGACACATACACAAAGCCCATGAAGAAGAGCCCGAGGAAGGGCAGGGAACCCCAGTCTTTCCTGCCGACAGCGAGCCAGAGGAGATAGCCAAAGTAGCCCACAAGCAGAACCTCGATCCACAGGCAGACGGACTTGCTGGCTTTGTAGTGGAAGGGCTTCTTCGCGGGCTGCGTCCTCTTCACAACACCGTATTTTGGCGTGCGGACAAATTCAGACTCCCTGCCCAGCAGTGCCTCAATGACCGCCTTGCTGTTGTTGATCGACATACCGACTCCCAGCGCCATGAAGAATGGGATGTAAGGGATCGTTTTCAACCAGCCCCAGCGGCTCTGCGCACCCTGTGCGGTGAGGTAGAAAGCAATCACAGTCACAGTGGCAAAGAAAAAGACCGGCAGGTCCACGAAGAGCGCCTTTTGCCATGAATGAGCAGGCAGGAAATCCACAGGATACATCAGCACCAGAGAGGCCAGCGTGAGCAGGTTGGCGAAGTTGGCCCCGAGTTGCGCCGTGGCTTCGAGTTTCTTGTGCAGCGGAAACGGGCCCCGCCAGACTTGGCCGAGCATCTTTTTGCAAACCTGGATGGAGCCCTTCGTCCAGCGATGCTGCTGGGATTTGAATCCATCCATGTCCGGCGGCAGCTCCGCCGAAACCACGATGTCATTGAGATAGATGAAGCGCCAGCCTTTCATCTGCGCGCGGTAGGTCAGGTCGAGATCCTCGGTGAGCGTGTCGTGCTTCCAGCCGCCCGCGTCATCGATGGTGGTGCGTCTCCACAGGCCGGCGGTGCCATTAAAATTACAAAACTCACCCCAGCGGCTGCGTGAGGTCTGCTCCAGCATCAAATGGCCGTCGAGCAGGATGGCCTGGAGACGTGTGAGCAGAGAAAACTCACGATTCCGATGCCCCCAGCGCGCCTGGACGATGCCCACCTGCGGATCGGTGAAGTGATGGATCATTCGGCGCAGGTAGTCAGGCTCAGGAGAAAAGTCGGCGTCGAAGATGCAGATGAATTCGCCCTTCACCGTCGCCATGCCCTCATCCATCGCCCCTGCTTTGAAGCCGCGACGGTTCGTGCGGTGACGATACTCGACATCGAAGCCCTGGGTTCTCAGTTTTTCAGCGTGTGCCTCGCCGATCTCCGCAGTCTCATCCGTCGAGTCATCCAGAATCTGGATTTGCAGTTTGTCCTTCGGGTAGTCCAGCGCGCTGATCGCCGCGACGAGTTCGTCCATCACATCCGCCTCGTTGAAGATGGGAAGCTGGATGGTGACGGCGGGCAGTTCCGTGAATTCACACTGTGGCACCGGACGCTGCCTGCGGTGTTTCCAGTAGCCATACAGCACCTTGACCTTGTGCGCCCCAAAGGCGGACAAACCGACGGATACAAGGATGTAGCTGGTGAACCAGAGAAGTGTTTCCCACCGAATCATAGGGGCCCCAGATATGGGGACGGACCAATCAACGCCGGATACTCTGCGTCAAGCTGCAATCCCGATGCAGCGAGCATCCTCATACCAACGAAAGTACAGCGGAAATCAAACTGCACGCCCTGTCCAGACCTGCCACCACGCTGCAAACTCAGCTGGCCTGACCCTGAAGCGTGCGATGTTACGCTCGTTCAGTTCCAGCAACAGTTCCTCGACCGTCTGCACAAAACGCGCCCGGTCTCCAATGCTGACGTTCCGCGTCGCCCATTGCTGGATGTATGCCACGGCCTGCGGTTTGGTCATGCGCTGAGTCACGATGCCGCTGATGAGCTGCCGGATTTCCATTCGGTAACCCACACGGATTGCATCGGGGGCACCCACCTGACGGCAGATCGCTGCGTATCGCGCAGACGACCGCCTATAGGCCCAGGCGAATACATCACGCAGCAACTCCACGCGATTCAGTTCATAAACGCTCAGAATGCCGTCGGTGTAATCCTTCAGTGGCACGTCCACAAAAGACAAAGGAGACATGTTTTGCTGGATCAGCGGCAGGTTCGCGGCAAGGCGAGACGTGCGTTTGTTCACGTCCTCAAAGGGCTGCAAATAGGGCAGATGAACCATTAGGAAAAAGCTCTGCTCCAGCGGATCAGAGATGGCGGCAGTTTTCTTCAGAATAGTGTCAAAGCTCTCCTCGATCTGCTGTGGCACATTCAGAGGGTGGAAGACCGTGCCACTGACACCCACAGGGATCTGACGCAGCCGACCTTCTGATGCGGAGTTTTCCAGCAGCCCGTCGGCCAATATGGCGTGAAGATTTAGAAGCGTGTAACGATTGTACCCCAGCTCACTTGGGGCCTCGACGAGAAACTCGATGGCGTCCTTGTGGTTGAGGATCATCTGCGCCTCGCGCCAACGCTTGGGATCGTCCGACTTGCCGAGCGTGAGAAGATGTTCCGTTTCCAGCAGGGAGTAGGTGTTCCCTTCCAGACGGCTTGAGTTCCAGGAAAGATCAATCAGCAGGCGGCTGAGAACCTGACGCGCATAGGTGCCCGGCGGCATCTCCGCCATGTAGGCGGACTGACCCACGGAGTGGAGTTCCTCACGCAGTTTCTGAGGCAGATAAAAGGTCTGGTTGGGCTCATAGGCCTCCAGAAATTCCAGTCGATAGCCGACAGGCTTCCTCAGATGCAAAGGCCGACGGATGAGCCCGCGCAGTTCCAGAGACTCTGGAGCAAGCTCTAGGGTTTCAGCTTCTTTTGATTCATGGCTATAGAGCGGCGAATCTTCACGCAGTACGGAAGTTTGGCGATAGTCATCAACTCGGGTTGGCGCAGTTTGACTAATGACTGGCTGGGGCACCACGGCCTGTGGCGCGATTTGGTAAACCGTGGCTCGTGCGCGACCAAGGCGCTTGATCCGCCCGGCCTGCCCTAAAGATTCGATGCGCCGCTGAAGAGTGCGCCGAGGTAGAGAAGTGCTCCGTTCGATTTCATCAATGCCCACAGATCCGGTGCTGCGGATAATCTCAAGGATTTGCTGGTCGGTGGAATCTGAGTTCATGGCGCGATTGTGGCGCGATTGTGGCGCGACACAAGATATTCTTCTCGTTTGGCGCGATTAGATGGCGCAATAGTAGGCGCGATTCAGGAAAAGGATTTCCTGAGATGGCTGGGAAGGCTCCCGAGAGCTTCGCGATACTTGGCCACAGTCCGTCGAGCAACCTTGATGCCCTGCTTGTCGAGAATCTTGGCCAGCTTGTCATCACTGAGTGGCTTGGACTTGGGTTCGTTCTTGATGAGTTCGGCGATGGCGTTTTTGACGCTGGTATTGCTGAGGTCCTCACCCGAATCCGTTTTGACACCATGGCTAAAGAAGTATTTCAGTTCAAACACCCCATGCGGAGTGGCCATGTATTTGCCAGAAATCGCACGGCTGACCGTGGTTTCATGCACCCCCACTTCATCTGCCACCGTGGCCATATTGAGGGGGCGCAGGAAGCTGGTGCCCTTTTCTAAAAACTCACGCTGATGGGCCAGGATCTGCACGGCGATCTTATGGATCGTCTGCTGCCGCTGATGAATGCTGCGGATGAGAAACTTGCCGCTGCGAATCTTGTCGCGGATGTAATCCCTCACTTCACCGCTGCTACTCGATTGAGTGAGCATGTCTTTGTAGGCGTTACTTAGGCGCAGATGCGGCAGCTCATCATTATTCATGACAGGCACCCACTCACCAGCCTGGCGCTCTACGATGATGTCCGGGGTGACGTAGTTGTTCGAGCTGACATTAAAGCGCGAAGCCGGACGCGGGTCCAGCGTGCTAATGAAGTCGGCAGCGCGTGAGATCTGCTCGATCGGCATGCCCATTTTACGAGTCAGGATCGGGTAGCGCTTGTTTGCCAAGTCATCGAGATGAATGTCCACAAGGCGGTAAGCCAAGCTTTGCCTCTTGCCGAGTCGGTCCAGTTGGATCAGCAAACACTCGCGCAAATCATCTGCGCCCACACCTACTGGATCAAAACTAATGAGGAAAGCTTTGGCAGCATGCAAGTCATCCAGCGGGATGCCGTGTTGAAGGCTGAGATCCTCAACAGCAGTGTGCATAAAGCCTCGATCATCCAGACTGCCGATGAGAAACTCTACGTTCTTGATGAGAAGCGGATCTTTGATTTCAGAAGTCCGAAGCTGAGAGATGAGATGCGCCTGAAGCGTCATCGGAGCCACGATTGAGTCCATCAAGAACTGCCAGCGCTCTTGGTCATCCGTGCGGCGGTTGGGTGACTGCATCCGACTTTGTGCCCAATATTCACGCCACTCCTCATCCATCTGAGAAAGCGTATTGAGTTCATCACGATCAGCAGGGTCTTCGGGAGCCGTGTCTTGCAAAGAAACCTCAGGACTTTCGAGTTCCAGCACCGGGTTGATGTTGATCTCTTGCTGGATGATCTGACGCAACTCTAACGTAGGCGCCTGCAAGATCTGCAGACTCTGCTGCATCTGCGGTCCGATAGCCAGTTTTTGAGTCTGGGTCTGATATAATCCTTGGTCTGCCATTGGTTGTTGGCGGCATCCCTTTCACCGTCAAAAGAGTTTAGCAAGCAAAGATCGGGCCAGGACGAATAAGTATTTTTTGAAACAGTTGCATCCATGCAACACAAGGCCTCAAAAGCATGAGTGAAGAGGCTCGACTCGATGACCAAGTCTTCTACAATTACGTTTATTTCCGACTCAAAATTCCCTCATGAAAACCTATTCAATCTTAGCCGCACTCTTCATTAGTCGCGCGCTCTTTTCTCAGGAGTCAGTGCAGCCTCCCCACTTGATGGACTTGTGAAGAGCGAGAGCGCGTGGCAAATGACCACGACTTCAGTTTGAAGAACAGTTTCAAAAGGCGCGCTTCGTTTGGCTCTCTGATAAAAAAGATCAAGCTCGCTTTTTCGGCCCCGGACTTAGCCTTTGGAACGGTGGAGTGAAAATCAATGCGGCCATCATCGAGTTCACGCCGGGGGGGGGGCACACCATCGCGCATGACATTTTCCATTTTTAGTCGTGGTGATATCGATCAGCTTGCACACACTCGCGATCAGTTTGAAGCTCAGATCAAAACACTGCGGGACACGATCAGTAAGCGCCTCACAGTAGCTTCAACCGAACGCGGTAAAGATAAGCCAAGCGCCGTAGCAGCAGATGGGTTCGTATGGATGAAAGCGCCCAGTGCCTACCTGCTCGAGCACAGTTACCAGAGAGAAATGAAGTCGTGTAATATTGAGTTTCGATCAGAGTTCATTCGTCTGCGCGTGGCCAACATTGCCAACAAATTAGCCGCTCCCACGACCGCTTCTGATGCGGCAGGTGTGTCTAAAGGAGCCTGACAGCCAATCTCAAACGCGGCGAAAATGGTGACGTATTCATTGCCAATATGCCCATGGTCGATCAGGGGCCAAAAGGCTACTGCGCTGTGGCTACCGCTGAGCGTGTCTTCACATACTATGACATTCCGGTAGATCAGCATGAGATGGCTCAAGAGGCGGATACAGGTTCGGGTGGTGGCACCAGTCCTGAGTGCCCAGTTCCAATCTGCTCGATGGATGCATTAAACTTATAAAATAGTACTCAGGGTGAAGGGATTCTATCCTTGCATTAATTGTCATCGTGGGACTGTTTCGCTTTCTAATGAGTAGCAGTTTAGCTTCATCTGTATCCATCAACCACCGCAGCGAAATCAGGACAGGCACAGAGCTTATCTTGGCCACTAAAATATACGCCGAAGATAATTCTGCGAAAAGCTGGTGGTGCATCCTTTCTACAACAGCGCTTCTGTCGGCGGCCCTTTCAGGTGCTCTGCTGGCCCCGTATCTTTCCCTGAAGATTACCTGTAGCATACTGTCCGGCCTGCTTCTGCTGCGGCTCTTCGTGATTTATCATGATCAGCAACATCACGCGATCCTGCCTAGATCGAAAGTTGCCGAATGGTTCATGAAAGGTTTCGGCATCCTGGCGCTCAGCCCGAGCAGCATTTGGCGGAGTTCGCACAATCATCACCACAATCACAACTCGAAGATCAAGGGATCGCACATCGGATCGTTCCCGATCATGACGAAAGATCATTTCCAGAAAGCCTCTAAGTCGGCTCGGTGGATCTACCTTTTCATGCGGCATCCGATCACGATTCTCTTTGGTTATCTCTTTGTTTTTCTGCATGGCATGTGCCTGAGGCCTTTCGCCATGAAGCCGCGTGAGCATCTTGATTGCCTGCTCGCCTTGCTTGTTCATGCCGGTATCGCTACGCTGCTCCTTGTCACATTTGGCTGGCAGGCATGGCTGCTGGTGCAGGTGATTCCGCACTTCATCACTTACGCGATTGGCTCCTACCTTTTCTATGCGCAGCACAATTTTCCGACTGTGGCCTTTTACGATAAAGCCGGCTGGACCTACGAGCGTGCAGCTTTGGATTCCTCCAGCTACATGAAGACGGGTCGGTTGATGGCCTGGTTCACAGCGAACATTGGCTATCACCACATTCACCATCTGAATGCCAAGATTCCTTTTTATCGCCTTCCAGAGGTTTTGCGAGAACTCCCAGAATTGCAGAACCCCAAAATCACCACGCTGAACCCATTTGAAATTCTGCGCTGCCTGCGATTGAAAGTTTGGGATGTGGAGCAGCAGCGCCTCGTGGGTCTGAACGGTCTTTAATGGGCTAAGTACTGCTTCATTTCTTTTCATCGGCACCTCATGTTTACAGTCGCACAGCTTGCAGAGAAGATCGGCGGAGAAGTCGTCGGTGATGGATCAATCGTCATCACCGGTATTGCGCCTGCTGATGGCGCGCGCTCCGGTGACCTCACCTTTGCTGAAAAGGACAGTTACTTAGCTGCTGCCGAAGCCAGTGAAGCTAGCGCCATCCTAGTGCCTGCCGGGTTCAACTCGGCGACCAAAGCTTTGATTCGTGTCAAAGACGCGCGTGTGGCCATCGCCAAAGTACTGCCGCTCTTTTTTCCGCCAGAGACTCATGCAGCAGGCATCCACCCGAGTGCGGTGATCGACGCCACGGCGGTGATCGATGCGACTGCGACTGTTGGCCCCCACTGCATCATTGGTGCTGGCGTGCATGTAGGTCAGCGCTCTGTCCTGATGGGTGGCAACCACGTCGGACGAGGTAGCCAGATTGGTGATGACGTTTGCTTGCACCCGAACGTGGTTATTTACGAGAGGACGCAGATCGGTAACCGCGTCAGTATTCATTCGGGAACGGTTATCGGTTCAGATGGTTATGGGTATGTCTTTGATCAAGGCAGGCACCGCAAAATGCTGCAAGTCGGCTATGTGATCATTCACGATGACGTGGAGATCGGAGCCAATACAGCCATCGATCGCGGAGCGCTCGGCCCAACGATCATCGGGCAAGGCACCAAGATCGACAACCTCGTCCATGTGGCCCATAACGTCGTCATGGGTCGGCACTGCCTCATCATGGGGCAAGTCGGCTTTGCTGGCAGCACGAAGCTTTCCGATTATGTCGTCATCGCATCCCAGTCAGGGATTGCGGGTCATCTAAAACTCGGCACTCAGGCGACAATCGGTGCAAAATCAGGTGTCATGCGTGACGTTGCTGACGGTGAAACAGTGCTCGGCTACCCAGCCGCTCCCGATAAGCAGGCCAAGCGCCAGTGGATCGCCGCTGCACAGTTGCCTGACGCCTTGCGCCGCTTGAAGATCTTGGAGAAGCGAGTCGTTGAATCGAAGCCCCTATAGAAACAGTCATCAGGCCACCACGCACAGTTCCTGTTGGCGGCCCAGCATCAGTCCAGCCGTTAATTCCGGGAGTCCATGCAAGCGTGGTTGGACTGGTAGGTGCCGAGTCGCAAGCGCCCACTCAAGCCGAAGATACTCAGCGACAACATTAGTTAAACTGAGCTGGAAGAAGTGACCCACAGCGGCCCATACGGTGAGAAAGTGGCCAGGAGTTTCGTCGGCCTCACAAGCGCTACGGTAATGCCCAAGTATGTCCTGATACCGCGCACCGCGCGTGCCCTTGAGCAAGAGTCGTCCAGCCTCACAACTGGGAGTAGTATGCTCATGGCTGAGTGCCGCAGCAAAGGCCAGATCGGTTTTGATTAGCGCTGCCACAGAACCCGTCTGTGCTGCCTGCCAGGCAGCAATGAGGTGTGGTGCGTAAACGTCTGTGACG
>JBEBGU010000739.1:0-2871 GCA_040081325.1 Prosthecobacter sp. | reverse complement strand
CTCCGCGCACGCATCACCATCGCTGAAAATGCCGCGCCCGGCGTGCGCCACCTCCGAGTGCGCACGCCCTCCGGCCTCGGTAATCCCATGCGCTTCATCATCGGCCAGCTCCCCGAAGTGCTCGAAGCGGAGGCGTTGCGCGAGTTTGATCTCGAGAAGTATCGTGGCGGCATGGATTCCATGAAGGCTGCCAAAGTGGAGACGCCCACCGCCAAGCTGCCCGTCACGCTCAATGGTCGCATCATGCCTGGCGAGGTGGACGAGTTCACCATCCAGGCAAAGAAGGACGATCGGCTCGTGCTCGCCATGCACGCACGCAGTTTGATCCCGTATCTCGCCGACGCCGTGCCCGGCTGGTTTCAGAGCATCGTCTCGCTGCACAATGCCGAAGGCTATGAGGTCGCCTACTCCGACGGCTACCGTTTTGATCCTGATCCCGTGCTCTTCTTCAAAATCCCCGCCGACGGCCTCTACCGTATCCGCGTGCATGACTCGATCTATCGCGGTCGCGATGATTTCGTGTACCGCATCAATGTCGGGCAGCTCCCCTTCCTCACCGGCCTCTCGCCGCTCGGAGCCACCGCAGGCGAAAAAGTCAAAATCACCTTCCAGGGCGGCAATCTTGGCACCGACTTCAAAATGGATTACGAGGCGCCCAAAGAGCCCGGAATCGTGCTCATTCAGGCGAAAGTCGGCGGCCTGTCGTCCAACGCGATTCCTTTCCACATCGACTCCGTCCCGCAGGTGCAGGAACGCGAGCCGAACAACACACTCGGCGGTGCGCAGGAACTGAAGCCGCCCATGATCGTCAACGGCATCATCGAAACCGTGGGCGAGGCCGATTTCTACCGCGTGAAAGGCCGTGGCAATCACGAGATGATCTTTGAAATCTTCGCGCGGCGTCTCGGCTCGCCGGTGGACGCCAGCTTGTTTGTTTTTGACAACGATGGAAACCAGATCGCATTCAACGACGACCACGAGGATCTCGCCAGCGGCCTCACCACGCACCATGCCGACTCCCGCATCAGCGTAAAGCTGCCGCCCGACGGTCAGGCCTTTGTCCGTGTGAGCGACACCCAGGCCCAGAGCGGCCTCACCAACGCTTATCGGCTCAAGGTAAATGTCGCAGAGCCTGCGTTTGCACTGCGCGTCACGCCCGCGACGCTGAACGCGAAACCCGGCGGTGCCGCCAGCCTCAAAGTGCATGCGCTGCGCAGCGGTGGCTTCACCGGCCCGATCACGGTCCAGCTTCAAAATCCGCCATCCGGCTTTGAGATGAAAAACGCCGTCGTCCCCGCCGACAAGGACGTTGCCGATATCTCCATCTCCGTCCCCGTCCCCTCCGGTGGCGATCTCGAGAAGCCAGTCGCCCTCACTCTCATCGGCACTGCAGAAGACGGGACACAAAAAATCATTGCGAAGGCCGTGCCAGCCGAAGACATGATGCAGGCCTTCATCTACCGCCATCTGGTGCCTGTGGACGAGCTGCTCGTCGATGTCCGCACCCCGCCAGCTCCCACGCCCTGAGTATTTTCCGTTTTCATCATGTCCCAACTCTCCTCCGCCGACTGGCTCTCCTATCGTCCCGAAATCCGTGTGCTCGACTGCACGATCCGCGATGGCGGACTGATGAATAATCACCACTTTGAAGATCGCGTGGTGAAAGCTGTCTATGAAGCCTGTGCGGCCTCCGGCATTGATTACATGGAGATCGGCTACCGAGCCTCACGCAAGGACATCCAAGTCGGCGAGCACGGCTGCTGGAAGTATTGCCTCGAAGAGGACATCCGCCGCATTGTCGGCGACACGGTGGGTGGCCCGAAGCTGTCCATCATGGCTGACGCTGGCAAATGCGACTACCGCGAGGACATCCCCGCGAAAAAAGACAGCGTCATCGATCTCGTCCGCGTCGCCTGTTATGTGCATCAGGTGCCGCTGGCGCTCGACATGCTCAAAGACGCCCGCGACAAAGGCTACGAGACCACCGTGAACCTCATGGCCGTCACCACCGTCGGCGACAGCGAACTGGAGGACGGTCTCTTCATGCTGGCTCAGTCGGAGGCGCAGGCTATCTATGTCGTGGACAGTTTCGGTGCGCTCTACTCTGAACAGGCGCGGCGTTTAGTGACCAAGTATCTCCAGTTCGCCAAAGCTCAGGGCAAGGAAGTCGGCATCCACGCGCACAACAATCTCCAACTCGCGTGCGCGAACACCATCGAAGCCATTGTCCTCGGCGCGAACTACATCGATGCCACCATGGCCGGTCTGGGGCGCGGAGCCGGCAACTGCCCGATGGAGTTGCTGCTCGGTCTGCTGCGCAATCCCCAATACGATCTCGTTCCGGTGCTCAAGTGCGTCGAGGAGACCATCGAACCTCTTCGCAAGCATCTGGGCTGGGGCTTTGATCTGCCCTACATGCTCACCGGCCTCTTCAACCAGCACCCGCGTGCCGCCATCAAGTTCAACGCCGCCGCTGAGCGCGGGGACATCGGCGATTTCTACGAGGCCGTGACCGAGGAGCACTAGCGTAGGATTGAAGTAGGTCGGGAATCTTTGGCGCATGGAACATCGCTATATCCAATGCGTGCTCCGCCAAACTCCCGACTCTTCGGGCATCTCCCGGCGTGCGTGCGCTTCCAAGCCGTCGGGAAGTTCGGCGAAAGTGGCGAGAAGTGTTAGCGAAGTCTTTTCGTGCCGAACATTCCCAACCTACTTCAATCCTGCGGCTCACCGACGTTCGCGTTTTCGTAAAGCCGCCGCACCGAATCACGGCTCAGGATCACCAGCGTGAAAACTCCCAGCGCTGTGCCGAAAGGGAAGTGCAGGCAGTTCAGGGCCGCGATTACCAGAGAAAACGTGCGATGCACCCGC
>JBEBGU010000738.1:0-2880 GCA_040081325.1 Prosthecobacter sp. | reverse complement strand
TGGTTACTGCTATCGAGTTGTCAGCGGCTGCATCTTCACCACCTCTGAGTTTAAGGTGCGATGGCTCCGCTCGTGTTCTTGGTGCGTGGCTTGCCGTTGAAGTCGGTTGGCAGGAGGTGTTTTGGATCAGCCACTTCAAAGAGTGCATCCATGGCCGGTGTGGCGTCATGCTTGCTGGCATCCAAGCTGACATTGGGGAAGTCTTGGAGGCCGCGACCTTTCACGCAGCCCTCTTTGGGACCATCGCCAAAGACGACGTTGCCGCTGCTGATGACGCCCGCATTGCCGCTGGCGTAATGCAAAGCATTGGCATCGCGTGAGTAGAGGATGTTGTTGGCGAGGATCATGTCTGCACGTCCATTCCAGGAGCCACCTCGAAAGGCGTGCGCACTGTTGATGATGGTGTTGTGAATGACTTGGAGATTGAGCGTCTTGCCCTGATGATCGGTGCTGGAAAAGCCAGCTCCAGCACCGTTGATGAGCACATTGTTACGCACGATCGCTTCTCCCTGCACCTGCATGACATTGTCGGCACTGTTGTAGCAGAGGTTGCGCTCGATGATGTTCACTGGCTTTCCCGCGGTGCCATAGACGGTGATGCATGGGTAGTTCGTGTCATGAACATGATTTTCGGCAATGAGATTTCCCCACGATCCTTGCTTCACTTCGATGCCATCTCCCTGGTCACCCCGACAATCGTGAATGTGGTTCAGAGCGATGACGCTTTCACTCATGATGTGGTCGCCATTGTTCGCTCCGAGATACATGCCCTCGGCGTGGCCCGCACCATGATGGATGTGGTTGCGGGTTAAATAGAGACGCTGCGTGTCGGCGCTGTTTGCACTGAGGCAAACCTGGCCTGTGTGATGAATGTGACATTGATCAAGCCAGACTTCCGCGCAGTGCCCGAGCCTCACTCCATGGCTGCCACCTGTGAACTCAAGTCCACGCAGACAAAGGAACTGAACAGAGCCGCCTTGGCCCACATTGAGCACGTTTTGCTGAGCATCAGGGCGTGTGATGACGACCAGCGCACCCTTTGCTGCCACGATCCAAATCGGCGCGTCTGCCGTGCCACTCACCAGTAGGTCCCACATGCGCTCGACGCTGTAAGTGCCTGCGGCAATTTCGAGCCTGTCGCCAGGCTTTAAAGCCTCCACCGCTTTGACGAGCGCGGCTCCATTCGTGTCCGTATGCTTAGTCACACGCTTCGGTGGGATACTGGCCCAAGTGGGTTCATAGCTGGCGGCATGAGAGCCGCTCGTGAACAAAAATATCAGAGTGGTAAAGAAGCAGCTAAAATGATTCATGAATGGAGTAGTTGGTGGAGTTTCATACGCATTGGCGGCTGGCATCCGTCGTTAAAATGCACTGCTGGTTGAGCAAGCTTTCAACTTTCTTGAATCCAACGTTCAGAGACTTCCGTTGTGGCTCTCCGATGAATGCTTGTCGCTTTTTCCTGCTGCTTACCTCGCTAGCTTCTTTTGTCTCGGCAGCCGAGCTGAAAACGAAGCGTGCGAATCCTGAGAACTATCGCAGCATCATCAGCACGCTCGTCGCTGGTGATACATTGGAGCTGGAGGCGGGAGTGTATCCACGCGGTCTGCCGCTCACCGCTTGCAATGGCACGGCGGAGGCCTGGATCACGATTCAGGGACCAGCTACTGGAGTGGCTGAGATTCGTCAGTCTCAGGAGGCCAACTGTGTGGAACTGAGGCAGTGCAGCTACGTCGCCTTAAAGTCGCTTTTGATTCAAGGAGAAGGCAGCGGCGGCATTCCGGGTCTCTTTGGCATCAGCGCGCAAGGCGGCGCAAAAAACTCGGTGCATCACATCTTGATCGAAGACTGCACCATCAGTGATTGGTGTACCTCACAGCAGGCCGTGGGCATTTCGACGAAGACACCGACTTGGGATTGGATCATTCGGAGAAACATCATCCGCCGCTGCGGCACCGGACTCTATCTCGGCAACTCAAATGGCGAGTCGCCCTTCATTCGCGGCATCATCGAGCACAATCTCGTGCATGACCCCATCGGCTACTGCATGGAGATCAAATATCAGAATCCACGGCCAGAGATCGCAGGCATTCCGACCACTCCGAGCCGCACCATCATCCGCCACAATGTCTTCATCAAAAACGATGCGCCAAGTCCTGATGGAGATCGCCCGAATGTCCTGGTCGGTGGCTTTCCTGACACGGGTGCTGGCTCTGCCGATCTGTATGAGATCTACGGCAACTTCTTCTTTCACAATCCACGCGAGTCTTTGCTGCACGCTTCGGGTCGAGTGACCATTCATGACAATGTCTTTGCCGATTGTCCAAGCGCCGACTCCGCCGCGATTTTGCTGCGTGATCATGACCTGCCGCTGAAGCAAGCGTACGTTTACCACAACACCCTCTGCGCCGTCACGCGTGGCGTTCGCATCGCCAGCCCTGCAAGGGAGCGGCACGCTGTCATCGGCAATGTGATTTTTGCCACTGAGCCGCTCGTCTTGCACGCCTCGATCACGCTGGTCGCTGAAAACATCACGGGACCTATCGCGGCTGCCACGGATCACCTCGTGAAGCCGACGGCCACACTCGGCCTCATGGATCTACATCCCAAGCCAGATCATTGCCAAGGGGCACCGCTGGATCTATCTGCCTTTGCCACGGATACCGCTTTTGATCTCGATTTCGACGGTGAAAAGAAAGCGAGTCGCACTCATCGTGGTGCCTGTTCAGGTCATGCTGAAACCCAAGGGTGGCAACTTCAGCAGGAACGCAAAACACCGTAACAACCGTCAAATAACCAATCTCGTTTCATGATCACGATTCTCCTTCGACTTACGTTTCTCTTTCTCGTGCTGACATCAGGAATCACAGCGGCTCCATGGCC
>JBEBGU010000737.1:0-2885 GCA_040081325.1 Prosthecobacter sp. | reverse complement strand
CTCTTTCTTCTGGGCCTCCAGCCGCATCAGGGTCACGGAGATGAAGCTGGCAAAGGTTTCAAAAAAATCCTGATCTTCACCGCCGAAGCTTTGGCAGCGATTCGGATTGATAGCCTGCATCACACCGAGACAGCGATCCTCACCCAACAATGGAATGGTGAGCATCGCTCGGGTGACGAGACCCGACGTGTCAGAACTCGGCTGGAAATGCCGCGCGTCCTGTTGCGCATCTCGAATGTTTACGGGCACCTGAGTCACGAACACTTCACCGGCGATGCCTTTGCCCTTTGGCACACGCACGACGTTACGCTTGATCGGATCGAGCGTGGATCGGATCAGCAGATCGCCTTCGGGTCCATCTGGTAAAAGAATGGAGCACACCTCGCAGTCCATCACCTCGCGTGAGCGCTGGAGGATATGATCGATCAATTCATCGAGATCGCGCGCACTGCCCAGCCTGCGAGCCACATCAATAAGCGCGCTTTGTCGTGAAGGTTCTGGCAGAGGCACAGCACTCATGGTCGGGCTTTAAAATTGAAGATGCCTTTTTTCTTCACGGCTTCTGCCTCTGGATCGATGGCTGGCGCAGTCACTCCGCCGCGCTTACTGCCTGTGGCCTCCTCTTTAATCTCGACAGGATACGGCTCTTTGCTACGGCGCAGATGCTCGATGATTTGCTCCTTAGTCGGCACCTCGTTTTCCTGACTACCAAAGATAAGCCGGTTGGGTTTCCCCGCCAGTGTTCCAGTCACATACTGTCCCCACACGATGAGTGCATTCATCTCCTCCATCACTTTATCCGTCTTCGACATCACGGCACTCAACCGCTTTTGCAAAGCCTCTTCTGGCTCGCCTTTCGGGCCAGCAAAGACGGCGTGAATGTCATTAGCGATGTCATCAAGCCGCGCACGAAGCCCTGGCTTACCATTCGATCCAGACAGTGTTTGATTCAGCTCATTGGAGAACCTCTCCAAATTCTCCAGTGTAGCACTAGCGCGTGCTGTGATGCCTTTTTCTGGCTTACCAGTAGGCCCTTTGATGCTCGTCTCAATGCTCTCGACCGTGCCATCGAGCCGTGCAGTCGCGCTCTTCAGTTTGTCGGCCACATCATTGAACTTCACGCCCAGCCCAGGCTTACCAGCATCACCCGAGAAGACCTTTTTTAGTTCTTTGGTGAAGTCCTCCAAATTGCCGAGTGTTGAAGTGATTTTCTTACCCGGCTCATCTTTGGAAAGCGGTGCTGTAATGGCGCGCAGGCTCTCCGTGATCTCTTTGAGATTCGACACGATCTGATCACCACCGGGCAAAAACATCTCCAACATACTGCCGGTGCTTGCTGACGAAAGACGTGTCCCATCTGCCAGCAGTCCACCCTCATCATTCACCCGAGTGAGTGCGAGATGCTTCTCACCGAGGATCGACTCTGAACTGATCGTGATACGCACATTAGCCGTGATGGGTGTCTTCTTCAGAATCGAGACATGCATCCTCAGAGTGCTGTCCGGCTTGAGTCGATCCTTTGGCGCTAAATGCTCGATGGAATCAATGATCCCCACCTTATCGCCCGCATAGAAAACGGGTGAATTCCTACCGATTCCTGTCACGTCCGCGAAGTCCACGCTGAAGCGCAGGTGAGGCTTCTGCCAGGGATTCCCCGAGATAGCGATGAATAGCCCCGCGAGTAAAGCCAGTGAACAAAGGACCGTCAGGCTGGCTACAATGGCGTCGCTTTTATTTTTCATGAGTCGATTTTTAAAATGATTCGTTGGTTAACCGCGAGCAAGCAGTGCCTGATGATAAAGGTCGTCCGCAAGGACATCCGGCTCTGCACCTTCAGCCTCACCACGAATGAATTGCTGCACGCCAGGGTCCGTGTGTTGTCGCATCTCATCTGGTGTGCCTTCAGCGACAATGGTGCCCTGGCGCTCACCCGTGCCGAGCATGATGATGCGTGTGCCAATGCGAAAAACACTGTTCATGTCGTGTGTCACCACGACCGCCGTAGCACCAATCTGGCGGGTGAGTTTCTGAGTCAGTTCATCGACAACGGCCGTCATGATCGGATCAAGTCCCGCCGTTGGTTCATCGCTAAAAAGTAGCGAAGGATCTAGCGCCAGCGCACGGGCGAGTGCGGCGCGCTTCTTCATGCCACCGCTGATCTGCGAGGGCTTCTTGTGTCCGTGCCCTGTCAGCCCGACCTGCTCCAGCTTCATCTTCACCACCGTGTCGATCAGATCGGGGTCTAGTTTCGTGTGCTCGACTAGCGGCATGGCCACATTTTGAGCCACCGTCAGCGATTGCAAAAGGGCCCCACTTTGAAACAACATGCCGTAGCGCCGCCGCACACGCTCCAGGCCAGAGGACTTCATCTTGGTGATGTCTTCACCAAAGATCTTGATCGTGCCAGAGGTCGGTTTCTCCGTGCCAATCAAGTGGCGCAGCAGTGTGCTTTTACCGCAGCCACTGCCGCCCATGATGATGAAGGTATCCCCCTCATACACTTTAAAACTCACGCCGTTGAGCACGAGCTGAGGGCCAAAATACCGCACCAGGGAATCCACCTCGATGATCGGCTCACCCAGCGACGGCTTTGAGATGGGCATTGGGTTTGCAGCATTCATGGCTCGGCAGAATCAGAAAAAGAAGAAAGCTGTGATTGCTGCGTTTGCCATGAAGACTGCCAGCAGCGAAACCACCACCGGAAGCTGGAAGCACAGGCCGAACGCCAGGATCAGGGTGGTCACCAGGCTGAGGTACTCGCCGACCTTGGGCAGCAGGGAGACGGTCACGCCGGGCGCGGTGATCTGCTGGGACAGCGAGAACCACATCACGAAGGGCAGCATCACATAGTAGACCAGCGCCGCGCCTGCCGCGAAAAGGAAGGG
>JBEBGU010000736.1:0-2887 GCA_040081325.1 Prosthecobacter sp. | reverse complement strand
TTGGGGGCCCAATGGGGCACTCTGACTTCAGCGGCTCCTCTGGCCTGGAATGATAGCCTGAGCAGTGCGGCAGCCAATTACTCGAATCTGATGGTGACGCTCGATCAGCAGGCGCATAATCTGGGTGGCACGACCCTGACGCAGCGCATCACCAGCACGGGATATTCAAGCCAGTTACTGGAGATCGGTGAGAGCCTCTTTGCGAAAGCAGTGGATGCGGATCATGCGCACGCAGCGCTAGCGGTTGACTGGGGGCCAGACGGCGGCAGTGGCTCGGGCATCCAGCCTGGAGCCACGCACCGCGCGGCGCTGATGGACCCTTATTTAAAGGAGATCGGCATCGGCTTTCAGACGGTCGTCATTCCCATTGGCAACATCAATGCTAACGGCCCTCTAGTGTTGACTGAGCACTTCGCGACCAGCTATCGATCAAACGGAGTGAATCTGACTTCCGACGCAATCCTGACGGGTGTTATTTTTCAGGATACGGTCTCCGCAGATAACTTCTACACACCTGGCGAGGGCATCGGCGGGGCGCTGGTCTTTATCTATGACAACGCGACGAACGTGCTCGTCGCCTCTGGCCAAACCAACAGTGCTGGAGGCATCAACATCACGCTGACGGATCTCACGGACGGCGTCCTTTACCGAGTCGAGGCCCCCAGCACGGGCGAGCCAGTGCAGACCTTTAGCCTGAATTCACGAGTCGAAGATTACGGCACGGTCGGCAGTCCTGCGCTGGTCACGATCTATGACAATGTGTACCGCTCCTTCGCCGCTGTGCCCGAGCCTTCCAGCTCTATCCTGCTACTCTGCGCTGCCCTGACAGGACTGAAGCGCCGCCGACTCCCTAACTAACTCCCATGAAAGCCATCAGCCTCAGCCTCCTTCTCATCACCGCCAGCTTGCATGCTGAGCCAGATGCCACAGAGAAAGCGATCCGTGTCGTGATCGACGAGTATGAAACCAACGTCCGCGCCAACACGATGAAGATCATCGAAGCGAAGACTGAGGAGGAGAAAAACAAGTATCGAGGCAGCGTGCCGAGTGCAGAGACTTATGCGGCCAAGGTGCTCAAGCTCGTGCAGGAAAATATGGACGCGCCAGGTTCAGCCACGGGGGTCAATTGGCTCGCGACTCAGGCCACGAATTTCCCTGAAGGACTCATCGCCCTGCAAATGCTCGGCACCTCGCACACCACCAGTGCGGGCATCGCCCAGGCTCTGAAAGCGCTGGAATATCACCCCATCAAGTTTGCCGAGCCAATCCTCAAAGCGGTGCGGGAGAAGAACCCGAATACCACCGAAAAAGCCGCGGCCACCTACGCGCTCGGCATGCAGCACTTCAGGCTCTATGAAGCTGCCACGGACGAAAAAGCCGCCGAGGTGGCCAAGACACAGGCCATGGATTACTTCCAAGAAGTCAGCGCCAAGTATGCCGATGCTAAGATCCAGGGCTTCCCCCTCGCTGATCAGGCCGCGCGGACCATGTTTGAACTGGCAAATCTCTCCGTCGGTAGCGAGTGCCCTGAGATCGATGGCAAAGACGTGGACGGCACGGGCTTCAAGCTCAGTGAATACCGTGGCAAGCATGTCGTGCTGATGTTTTGGGGCGGCTGGTGCCACGCTTGTCACGGCGTACTGCCTCTGGCGAATCAGATGGTCACTGATATGAAGAACAAGCCGTTCGCCGTACTAGGCATCAACACCGACATCCCCGATGAAGCGCGCAAGGCCTATCAAGACTACCAAGTGAACTTCCGAAACTGGTCAGACGGCACCACGAGTGGCCCGATCACCGCCATCTTCAATCTGCGGAACTTCCCCACGCTCTACTTGCTCGATCCCAAGGGAAAGATCGTCCTCAAGAACACCAGCCTTGAGGCTATCCGCGCGAAACTGGGTTCGGAGTCCCGTTGAGCTCGTTGACGGTGGTTGTCAGCGTTCGGATCACCGGCTTTAGACGGTCCGCGTGCGCCACAGCACAGCTACAAAGAATCGTCTAAAGCCGGTACTCCGAACACAGAATAGGCTGCAGCTCCACCAAACGTGAGTCACCACATTGAATATAATTTCCATATCTTAAATATGGACATTCGATAAACTTCATGGACCGTACACCTGATTTATCCACAAACCATGAATCCCACCACACTCCACAGCCTTCGTCGTATGGCCCGCATCGTGATCGCGGCCATGCTCACCTTCAGCGTCTCGGATGTCTTGGCTGTCCCTGCCGTTGCCCCGGTGCTGACGCCTTTTAGCCCTGAGACCAATGGCGTCGTCAGTGGTGAGGTGAACCGCCAACTCGCTTTCACCGGCACGGCCACCAGCTTTGCCGCGACCGGCCTGCCCAGAGGTGTGACACTGAATACGAGAACCGGCCTGATCACCGGACGTCCACTCGTTTCAGGCAATTTCACTCTGATCTTCACCGCTTGGAACGGCCCAGCGAAAAGCGCGCCGCTGACGGTTTATTGGACCGTGGAGCCACTGCCCGCAGGCACCGCCGGCAGCTATAATGCGCTTTTGGATCGCCAAGATTGGCTCAATGGCGGCTACGGCGGAAGCCTGCGTCTGACGGTCAATGCAGATGGCACCTACAGCGGCGTCATCAATCGTGGCTATCACAGCAACAGGATCGTCGGCCAGCTCGAAACCCAGCCGGGCGGAGTCGCACCGATCGGAGAATTCAGCGTCCCACGCCGCTCTCCGTATGTGCCGCTGCAATTTGCCTTCGTGCTACCAATCGGCACAGGCCAGATCTCGGGCGTGCTGAGTGAGCCAGACGGGTTTAGCGCCAATCTTTCCGGTTTCCGTGCCGCCTACAGCGCCAGCCGCCCAGCCACCGCATTTGCCGGGCGCTGGAACACAGGCTACGAGCTGCC
>JBEBGU010000735.1:0-2891 GCA_040081325.1 Prosthecobacter sp. | reverse complement strand
ACGGAGATTCTCGACCTGCTGGCCCAAGGTCTGGCGAACAAGGAAATCGCCGACCGCCTCACGCTCAGCACTGAGACCGTGCGCGTGCATTTGAAGCGCATCTACGACAAGCTCCACGTCCGCTCCCGCACCGAGGCGGCGATCAAGTATCGCGACAGCAACGCCCGGTAGGCGGGGGAGGGGATGTAACCCATTTGGGGTAATTGCCGTGGCGGATCGTGACTTCATGATCTGGGTCGCATGATTCCAACCCTGTCGCATGTGTTCCCAACTGTCTTATCCGCGCGCAAGTCACGTCTGTGTCGCAGGCTGATCATGACCTTGCTGTTGTCGGCTTGGCTTTTGCCTCGGCTGAATGCGGCCACCATCACCAAGGCGAATAATACCACGGCCATCAACGCCGCTGGTTCGTGGGTCGGCGGTGTCCTTCCGGGCGCTGGCGACATCATGCTTTTCGACGGCACGATCACGGGGCCTCTCACGATCTCCGGTGGCGGCAGCTACAGCACTGCTGGAGCGTTTCAGTTCACGAACATCGGCGGCAATGTCACCATCGGTATGAACAATGGCGGCACGACGACGATGAACTTCAACACCACCAACGTGATTGATATGTCCACGGCGTCTGCGGATGTCACTTTTGGTGCCCCAGGCAGCACCGCCTTTCTTCGCTGGGCATCAGGCGTATCCGGCGGCATCAACGTCGCCGCAGGCCGGACACTGACGATCAACTCGAATATGTCCAATGCTGGCAACACCAAGACCATCGCCATGACCGGCGGTGGAAACATCATCTTCAATGGCACCAATAATGGCGGCGGCGGCGCGATGGGTTTCAGCATCCAAGGTGGCACGAATGTGACCATGGGCGGCACGGGAGGCTGGAGCGGGTCCAGTCTCAAGACGGTCCTCCACGGCACGCTGAACCTAGCCAGTGACACAGCGCTCGGTGCGGCCACGCTTTCCCTCGGTGGCACCGGCACGACGGAGACTCCCACACTCACCGCCACTGGCGCAGCCCGCACGATTACCAATGGTCTCACCCTGCTGGGTGTCACCACTGGAAACGCCACCATCGCTGGCACGAATGCCCTCACTATCAACGGCACTCTTTTGAACTCTGGTGCCAACCGCACCTTGTCCGTGAACAACACCGCTTTGACCACCTTCGGCGGCACCGTCAATCTCTCCGAAGGCACCGCCAACCGGACGCTCGCCATCAACGGCACGGGTAACGTCACCATCAGCGGTGTCATCGCCAATGGCGGCACTGCGACTGCATCCAACCTGACTTACAGTGGCACCGGCCTGCTTTCCCTGACCAATGCGAACACCTTCGCAGGAACGCTCACCGCCAGCAGTGGCACCACGCGGATCGACAACACACTTGCGGCCCAAAACGCGACGGTCAGCGTCGGCGCGGCCAATGCGGTCACGTTTGGCACCGGCATCACCACCGCGACTTTTGGCAGCCTGAGCGGTGCTGGCGACCTGGCCCTCACCAACACAGACACGAACAACGTCGCCCTCAGCATCGGCAACAACGATACCAGCACGACCTACTCGGGCGCACTGTCCGGCACGGGTTTGATCACGAAGATCGGCACAGGCACGGTGACCCTGAGCAGCACGACCAGCACCTACTCCGGCGGCACCGTCATCAGCGCAGGCAGGATCACGCTAAGCGGTGCGGGGTCGAATGCCGCAGCGCTCGGCAGTGGAGCGGTCAATCTTCAGGGCGGCACCCTCCAGCTTCAGTCAAACGGCGGCGGTGGAACCTCTGCGGGCACCTTTGCCAACGCCATCCAGGTGGACTCCGGTCAAACTGGCACGCTGATAAGCTTTGGCCGTGGCGAGCTCAGCAGCACCCTTACCGGTGCCGGCACGCTGAACCTTCAGGTTGATTACATCCGTGGGGATGTCAGCGGCAACTGGAGCGCCTTTACCGGCCAGATCAACGTGACGCCAAACACGAACGGCGGCGACTTCCGCATCGATAACACGAACGGTTTCGGCACGGCCAGGATCAACCTCGCCGCGGGCGTGAGCATGTATATGAACGTCAACTTCGCGACTACTCTGACCAACACTATCGGTGAACTCACTGGCAGCGGCACACTCAGAGGCGGCCCAACCAGCGGACGAACGATGACTTGGAATGTCGGTGGTGCCAACACCAACGCTCAGTTTGACGGAGTGATCCAGAATGGCACCGGCCCGACAGCGGTCACGAAGTCAGGCAACGGCGCATGGACCCTCACCGGCACCAACACCTACACGGGAGTCACCACCGTCAGCGCAGGCACACTCCACCTCACCAGCACTGGCACCACCGGCACCGGAGCCGTCACGGTGGCAAACGGCGGCACCATCCTCGGCACTGGCCTTGTGCAAGGCAGCAGCTTCACTGCTACCAGCGGCTCCACCACCCATGCGGGGAATGGCACAGCGCAGAGCGACTACGGAACCCTTACCTTCACACCCGCCACGGCAGGAGGCAGCTTCGACTTCCAGTCTAGCAGTTCCGTCATTCTCGGCATCAATCCAGGAGCCACTTCTGACCTGCTGAGCTTTGTCGGCGATGGCAGTCAGTCGCTGCTTTTCAATGGCAATCTCAGCGTCACACCGCTCACAGGCTACACACCGCTCGCAGCGGAAACATTTAACCTGCTGGATTGGACCAGCTTGAGCAGCACCACCTTCCACAGCCGCTTCAGTGCTGGTTCCTATGGCGGCTACCTCCTCGGCAATGGCGATGACAATCTCGGCTTCGATCTGCCAGACATCAGCGGCAGCGGTTTCGGCTGGGACATCAGTAGCTTCACCACGAATGGCAGCATCGCCGTTGTATCGCTCGTTCCCGAGCCTTCGCGTGCTTTGCTGCTGATGCT
>JBEBGU010000068.1:0-10889 GCA_040081325.1 Prosthecobacter sp. | reverse complement strand
GTCCCAAATGAGCCTTAGTCACTTCGGGAGCAAGCCACTCGTTCTCTTCTCCAAAATCTATGCAAGCTGTGAGATTCAGGGCGCACGATAGGACGATCCCAATGCATACCACTTTTTTCGAAGCGACTTGGAGCGAATCAAGATAGCGATTTGCGAAGGCGTTTGATGCTTTGGTGAGTATGCATGTGATCGAAAGCGCTGCCGTCGATGCAAGGATTTGCCCTCGCATCTCTGTCACCGCACTCCAGGACGCTGCCGCGCTTTTGGAGGTACTGTGGGCTTTCAAACTGTTGGGCTTGCAGAACATCACTTGTTCAAGACTTCGTCCAGATTCATGAGCTGATTGCAAAGCATGGTCCACGCGGCGACTTCGGCTTTGGGGAGCTTTTCATCAAACTTGGATTCGCCAACTTTGAGGAGAGCTTCGGCGTCGGTGGCGCTGGTGGTGTAGTGCTTGCGGAGGTCGGTGAGGCTGGCGTTGAGGATGGCGAGTTCGTTGGCTTTAAGTGGTCGGCAGAGGAGGCGCTCGGCGATGTAGGCGAGCGGGTCTGGCGTCACGATGGCTTTCTGCGCAAGGTTGCGGGCAGCTTCGATGAACTGCGGGTCGTTCATGGTGACGAGCGCTTGTAGCGGGGTGTTCGTGCGGTCGCGGCGGACACAACTGACTTCACGCGAGGGTGCGTTGAAGATGTCCATGTTGGGCGATGGAGACATGCGCTTCCAGAAGTTGTAGATCGTGCGGCGGTAAAGGTTTTCGCCGTTGTCTTGCTTGTACTTCTCGGTGCCGAGGCCGACGATTTCCCAAATGTTCTCTGGCTGATACGGCATGGTGCCGGGGCCGCCCATGCGGGGTGAAAGTGAGCTGCTGGCGGCGAGGGCGTAGTCGCGGATCATCTCAGCATCCATGCGGAAACGCGGGCCACGTGAGAGCAGTGCGTTATCACGATCTTTCTCGATCTTCTCGGGTGTGATGAGCGTGGCCTGGCGATAGGCGGCGGAGGTGAGGAGCATCTTGAGGAAGCGCTTCACATCCCAACCGCTTTCGCGGAACTCGACGGCGAGCCAGTCGAGCAATTCGGGATGAGTGGGAGCACTGCCCATAATGCCGAAGTCGTCGCTGGTCTTCACGATGCCGGTGCCGAAGATCTCCTGCCAGAAGCGATTCACCGTGACGCGTGCCGTGAGCGGATTGTCGGCTGCGACGAGCCACTGCGCGAGTCCGAGGCGGTTCTTCGGCGCATTCGCGGGCAGTTTACCAATGGCAGCAGGCACGGCGGCATCGACCTGCTCGCCGACTTTATCATAAGCACCGCGCATGAGGATGTTGGCCATTGGTTTGGCGTCCATCTTCTCTTCCTGAATGTGCGTGATCGGGCTGCGGCCTTTGATGGCTTCTTGTTCGGCAGTGAGTTTGCCGCTATGAGCCGATGCGGCCTGATACGCGGCATCGCGAGTGACGAGGTAGTGCTCAAACAATGCCTCCTGCTGTTTCGGGCCTTGTTTCTTGGCCGTGAGCATGGTGCGCAGTGGGCCGACTTTAGAGATGGTCATCACTTCTGCGGCGCTGAGTTGGCGATCATAGACGCGCACGTCCTGCACGCCGCCATCCGTGAAGAGCTGTGTGTGACTACGCTGGCCGATGCGTGTCGGCGTGGTGGTCTTGATGCTGCCTTTGAGGCCGTTGGTTTCGGCTTTCACCGGCGTGTCTTCGCCATTGACGAAGATGCGCACGCCACCGGCCTTACCTTTGCCGTCATAAGTGACGAAGACGTGCTGCCAAACGCCAGGACGTAGTGCGGGCTTGGCGGTGGTGACTTTGATGGCGTCTTCAGGCCACTTGCTGACGATGTGGACAGTAAGCTTGGTGTCGTTTTGAAACAGATCCCAGCCGCGGTAGCCACCCTTCTCATCCATACGGGCGAGGATGCCGCCAAAGACCCCAGCGCGGCCTGCACGGACCCATGCGCCATAACTAAAAGCATGATCCTTTTCATAATCGCCCACGTCGCCTATCTCAAAGGTGCCGCCTGATTTCATCACTGGTGCAGGCCCGAGTTTGCCATCGGGCTTCCATGAGACTTCGCCAGTGGCTTTGAATTTCTTTGTGGCTCCGCAGATACCCGTGACCTCACTGCCCACACCTTCATTCAGCGGCACATGGGCGACGATGCCTTTGCTCGGCACATCTTTGTCGAGATCCTCAGGCTTCGCGCTGGCGAGCCATTGATCAAAGCTCGGCTTCGCGCCTTTGCGTGACTCATCCAGCTTCGTTTTCGCGGATGCGATCTCGGTTGGCAGTGCTGTCCAGCGTGGACGATCTTTGTCAGTCGGCAGCACGAGGATGGGCCCGAGGCCGTCCTTCACATTACCGTCCTTAGCCTTTTGCGTCGTGTTGCGGAAGAAGGCAGCCATCGAGTAGTAGTCGCGCTGAGAAATGGGATCAAACTTGTGGTCGTGACACTGACAGCAGTTCGTGGTCAGCCCGAAGTAAACCCAGCCCATCGTCTGCACGCGATCAGCCGCGTAGTTGGCGAGATTTTCTTCATCACTCGTGCCGCCTTCATTGGTAGTGATGTTGCAGCGCTGGAAACCGGTGGCGACGAGTTGGTCCTCCGTCGGCTTCGGCAGCAGGTCGCCTGCGATTTGCTCGACCGTGAATTGATCAAAAGGCAGGTTGCGATTGAAGGCCTTCACCACCCAGTCGCGGTAGGGCCACATCTCGCGGGGTTTGTCGAAATGCAGGCCGTGAGAGTCACCGTAGCGTGCGGCATCCAGCCAGTAACGGGCACGGTGCTCGCCATATGCAGGAGACTTCATGAGTTCATCGACGAGCGCGGAATAAGACTGATCCGACAGATGGGACGGATCAGTCGGATTCAAATAACGCGCGATGAGTTCCGGTGTCGGCGGCAGTCCGGTGAGGTCCAGACTCACACGACGAATGAGCGCATGAGCATCAGCCTCAGGGGCAGGCTTCAGACCCGCAGCTTCCAGCTTGGAGAGCACAAAACGATCCACTGGCGCCTTCACCCAAGCGCTGTCTTTCACGGTCGGTTCCGCAGAGCGCTGGGGCTGGATCAGCGACCAATGCGGCTGCCACGGGGCACCTTGAGCGATCCATTCTTTAATCAATGCGACCTGCGCGGGCTTCAGCTCTTTGTGAGATTCCGGCGGCGGCATGATCTCGTCTTCATCCTTGGAGAGCAGGCGCTGATACAGCGGGCTTTCCTCAGGTTTGCCTTTCAGCACGGTGGGGCTTTCGCCTTTCTTTGCCGTGAAGAAACCAGCCTCCGTATCCAGGCGGAGTCCAGCCTTGCGCGTGCCTGGATCAGGCCCGTGGCAGTGGAAACAAGCGTCCGCGAGGATGGGCCGGATGTCCTGATTGAAGGCGACACGTCCATTGCTGGCAGCGAAGGCAGTGCCCTGTGCGGCGATCAGGCTTAAAATGATTTGGATGCGTATTAAAGTCATCAGAATGGGGATACGAGGCAGGTGAGCCACATCTTACGCCCGAGGCAATCCGAGCGTGGCATGATTCAGCCACAAGGACAATCCATGCCACGCTTTAATCAAGATGTGACGAGTGATGTGCGATCAATACAGCTCCACAGGCGAGCGCTTACCATCCTCGACGCTGAGGTTCTTTGCCGCCTCTTCACCGAGAGTGGCGACGCGGAGATTCCAGATGTCTTGGTTGATCTCCTGAAAGCGGGTCAGGCTAAATGCGTCAGGATGCACGAGGCGCTTTTTGGTCTTCTCGATGCGCATCAATGCGTCATGAAGAATGGGCCGCTCGACACCTTCCAGATGTTGTCTTGCTAGCTCGACCATCTCGACTCGGTGGCAGATCATGACGAGGTCATTGCCTGCGCGCACAGCTTCTTGAATGGCTTGTTCAAAGGTCACTTCATTGAGGATGGCACCCATGTCGAGATCGTCCGTCATAGCGAGCCCCTCGAAGCCGAGCTGATCCCGCAGCAGCTTGGTGCAAATATTGTGACTGAGGCTCGCAGGCCAGCGACCGCGATCAGGATCATACGCGGTGTAGTTGCTGTGGCAGGTCATCACGCTGTCGAGTTCTGGAAGTAGTGCCGTGTAGGGCATGAGTTCACTCATCAGCATTTCCTCACGAGTTTTCGTGATCACGGGCAGAAACTCATGCGGGTCACATTCAGCAGGGCCGTAGCCTGGGAAATGTTTGGCACAGCTGAGCACGCCTTCTTTACGCATAGCCCGATTAAAGGTGCCCGCGTTGTCGATCACTTGCTGCGTGGTCTTGCCCCAGCAGCGGCCCTTCAAAGAGTTGTCTGCCGAGTCATCGTAAGAGATGTCGAGCACTGGACAGAGATCGAGATTGAAACCAAAGAGGCGCAGAATCTGCCCAGTGAGTTTGCCATGTTGTTTGATCAAACCCATGTCGCCCTTATCCCGCAGAGCCTGAGCATTCGGTGGCTCTTCGCCGATCAGACGCAGCCGGGACACGCGACCGCCTTCCTGATCAATGGTGATGAAAGGCTCGATGTCTGAGAGATCGCGCAAATCATCGATCAACTTCCGCAATTGTTCCGGCGAAATGATGTTACGACCAAAAAGGATAAATCCGCCGGGCTGGAGTTTTTTGAAACGCGCGGCGGTTTCAGAGTCGAGTTCAGGACCGGGGACACCGGTGAGGAGGAGTTGTCCGAGAGACATAGAAGAGAGGAAGTTGAAGTGCCAAAAACTGACACGTTTGGATCAAAGCTAAGACAATGCTCACACTCAACGTTTCATTTCACCATGCGCGCAATTCTTTTACCACTTCTAGGACTCGTCTCTGTTCTGCACGCCGCAGATCCGGCCCCCAAACCCACTCCGCCAACACCCACTCCGGCTCCAGCGAAACCTGAGCCGAAGCCCGCGCCGAAACCAATCCCAACACCTGCACCGTCCACAATCGTGGCGAAACCAGAACCCGCCAAAGCAGCGCCAGCCACCACTGCGATCACCACCAAACCTACCGAAAAGAAGAAGACGTTGGAAGAAGTCGTGAAGGGGCATCAGCACGTCACTGGCTTATTTGATCTTTATCTCGATCGCGAAAAAGGCACGGTTCATCTCTACATCAAGAAAGAGCAATTTGGCCCCGAGTTCATCTACTTCACCCACACGGTGGATGGCGTGGTGCAGGCGGGACACAATCGCGGCGCTTATGGCAATGAGGTCGTCTTTCGCATTCAGCAGGCTTATGAGCGCATCGAATTCATCGAAGAAAATACGGCCTTCTATTTCGATCCACAGAGTCCCCTTGCACGATCATCAAAGGCGAACATTTCCCACGCCATCTTAGCCAGCGAGCAGATCGTCGCGCGTGACGCAGGCGGCATCCTCATCGCTGCGGGGAATCTCTTCCTCAAAGAAAGCCTCGTCATGGTCAAGTCACCCGGCACTGATGGCGGTAAGGCCGTACTCGGTAAGCTCTCCGACACCAAATCCAAATTCCTCGCCCTGCGCGGCTACCCAGACAACACCGTCGTCACCGTCGAGTATGTCTTTGAAAATGCCTCACCCACTTGGAGCAACGACGAGCGCGCCAAGTCAGATGAAATTTCCGACCCGCGCTATGTCAGCATCAAGGTGCAACACAGCCTCATCAAAATGCCGGACAATGACTTCAAGCCGCGCTTCGACGACCCGCGCGTCGGTTACTTCAACACACAGGTTACGGATATGACCAGCAGCTCGGCCACCCCGTATCGTGATGTCATCCACCGCTGGAATCTGGTGAAACAAAAGCCCGGCACTAAGCTCAGCGAACCCGTCCAGCCCATCATCTTCTGGATTGAAAACACCACGCCAGTCGAGCTGCGCGACCTCATCCGCAATGCCACACTCAAATGGAATGAAGCTTTTGAAACCGCTGGCTTTAAAGATGCCGTCGTCGTCAAACAGCAGCCTGACAACGCCACCTGGGATGCGGGCGACATCAACTACAACGTGCTGCGCTGGACATCGTCACCGAATCCTCCGTTCGGCGGTTATGGCCCCAGCTTTGTCAATCCGCGCACCGGCCAGATCCTCGGTGCCGACATCATGCTTGAGTACAGTTTCCTCACCAATCGTCTGCGCAGTCAGCGCCTCTTCACCGAACTCGGCCTCGCTTCACCAGAGGAGACTGATCCCCTGCCCTCACGCAAAGATCCGCGCCTCTGCCTCGACGCAGGCTTTGCTCAGCAGGGCATTCTGTTCGGCAGCACATCACTCCGCCTGCGGGCCGCATCTCCCGTCGAGATGAAGACCCTAACCAACGAAGCCCTGACCAAACTCATCCTCCATGAAGTGGGTCACACCCTCGGACTCAATCATAACTTCCGCGCCAGCCACCTCTACGATCCTGTCACCATTCATAAAAAGGAGATCACATCAAAGACTGGCCTCACAGGTTCGGTCATGGATTACATGCCAGCAAACATCGCCCCAGATGGCACCCCACAGGGTGAGTTTTACATCACCAAACCCGGACCCTATGACCACTGGGCCATCAACTTTGGGTACAGCGAGGCCCTCGAAGATCCAGCCAAAGAAAAGCTGCGCCTGAGCGCCATCACCTCACACTCGCATCAGCCCGAACTCGCTTTTGGTAATGATGCTGACGACATGCGTAGAGCTGGCAAAGGCATCGACCCGCGCGCCATGATCTATGACATGAGCAGCGACCCCGTCGTCTATGGCATCCAACGCTGCGAGCTGGTGAACAAAAAGCTCGGTCAACTCCTCACCAAGGAACCTCAAAAAGGCGAGAGCTGGCAGTCACTAACCCAGGCTTACATCACCCTGACCCGAGAGTCGGCAGACTCCCTCGTCGCCATGTCACGCTACGTCGGCGGTGTGCAGGTCGAGCGAGCCTTCGTTGGTCAGGCTCCTGACATCAAGCCCTACACGCCCGTGGCCAAAGCTCAGCAGTTCGCCGCACTCTCCGCACTAACCAAGTATGCCTTTGCACCCAATGCCTGGCAGGCACCCGCCGACCTCATCGCCCACATGCAGCAGCAAAGACGCGGCTTTGATTTCAACAAAGAGGACGAAGCCCCCAAAGTCCACGACCGTGTCGCTCAGCTACACCGCAGCCTCCTCGATCAGCTCACCCATGTCGAGACCCAGCGCCGCATTCTCGACAGTGCCTTGTATGGCAATGAAGTCCCGCTCAGCCAAGTCATGACCACTCTCACGCTCGGAATCTTCCAGGGCGATCCCGCCACGGGTCCGGACAGCCTCCGCCAGAATCTACAGAGTGAGTACACCGACCGTCTCATCCGCATCATAAATAGCGGCACCTACCTCCCCGCCGCCCAAGCCGTAGCCTTCGCCGAGATCGAGCGCGTGAAAGGCATGCTAACCAACGCCCCCGCCTTCAAGGCCAATCCCGCCCACAGCAGCCTTCTCCTCTACCGCATCCGTCGCGGGCTGGATGAGAAGTGAAGAAAGCAGAAGGGTCCGCACACTCCATGTACGGACCCTTCATCGACAAAGCTTGAACGCCTCAAAAATTACTTCGCCTTGACCGGGTACTTGGCCGGTTCTTTATCAAATTTGCCCTGGCAATCGGCGCTATCAAAAGCCACACGTTTACCATCAGCAGTCTTGCTGTGGAAGATCAGACGGATGGGTTTGTCGCAGACTGGGCACTTATCGTTGACTGGCTCCGCAGCATTGCTGAGAAGGGTCATAGCTCCTGTGAGGGCGAGGATGGTAAGCAGTGTTTTCATATAGGGTAGTGATGCGCGGGTGATAACGCAGGCTCCCTGATAAACCATTCAGACATTCGATGTCACGCCAGAATTTGAACTCTACATCATTTGTAGCGGGCAGATCACAGCACATTCACCGCGGCTCCGCCGTCCACGACGATGCCTTGCCCGGTGATATAGCTACCGGCATCACTCGCCAAGAGCAGGGCGGGTCCGGCTAACTCGCGGGGGGCAGCCCAGCGCTTGAGAGCCGTGCGGTCGGCGAAGTACTGCTTCTCTTCGTCATTGAGCAGCTTGCCAGGCATATCGGTGAGAAAGGGGCCCGGGCACAGGCAGTTCACCGTGATACCGTAAGGCCCGAGATCGAGCGCGCTGGCACGGGCCAGTCCGATGAGTGCGGCTTTGCAGGCACAGTACACATTACGTTTCAGCCGGCCACCGACGCCGAGCACGCTGGAAATATGAATCACGCGCCCCCACTTCCGAGCCTTCATGCCGGGGACAATGGCGCGGGTCAAAGACATGACACTGGTGAGATCGACTTCGACATTCCGATCCCACACCTCGTCCGTGATTTCATCGATGGCCTGAGGGTTGTTGATACCGGCGTTATTGACCAAAATGTCGATCTTACCGAGCCGCTTCTGCGCCTCCTCGGCCAGGGCTTTCACCTGCGGGCGGTCTGCCATGTCAGCCACCATCCATTCGACTCGCACACTCAATCCAGCACCGATCTCGGCTGCGGCTGCCTGGAGTTCATCAGCGTTGCGGGCAGAGATGAAAACGTCGGCACCCGATTCGGCAAAACCGCGCGCCATGGCTTTACCGAGTCCTTTGCTACCGCCAGTGACGAGGGCACATTTACCTGAGAGAACGAAGAGTGAGTGGGGCATGACACCCATCCAAGACGAGGGCCTGCGCACTTGCACAGACTTTTTTCAATCAATGCCGAGCGTGGCAAAGAAGGCGTACCGCTTCCGCATTGGATGCAAAGGCAAATTCACTTAGAGGCACCTCAGATAGCGGCAGCGCAAACCACTCGGAGACCTCAGAGACTTGAAGCTTCACGGCATCAAATGAGGTGATTTCAGCGAGATAAAAAAGGTCAATGGTCGGCCAAATAAAATCCTGGAAGAGATAGCGATTGGGCAGCGAAGCGAAGTAACGAAAGGAAGAGGCAGGAATATCGAGGCCGACTTCTTCAAGCGTCTCACGGGCCGCAGCTTCCTCCCCCGTTTCATCCCCCTCAATGACACCACCCGGTATGCCCAGCTTCCCCAGCCCAGGTTCATGAGCACGCCGCGTGATGAGGATGCACCCTGCAGCATCAACAATGAGCGCACAGGCGGCTGGAATGGGCGTGATGAAATGCCTAAAGCTACATTTCGGGCATACAAATTCACGCTTGCTGCACGCGATCAAATCAGCGGCACCACAGGCCGAGCAATGTTGAAAAGGGTGCTGCATCATGCGGCACCGCCCTCAGTCTTCACCGCTTTTTTCTTGGCTACAGCAGGTGCGCTATCCGTCTCTTCGGCTGCGACATTACCTTCCTTGAGCTTGAAGCCCACATAGACGCCGGAGCTGATGCCCATAAGGCCCAGCAGCTCTTTGGTGAAGACCGGCATCGCATACTCAATGATGACTCCATTGACGAAAACCACGGCGAGAACCAGCGTCCACGCCAGCATCTGGAAACGATGGATCGTGATACCCTTCTCATCACTCAGCAGATCAATCAGCCAGTTGGTGAGCGCACCAGAGGTCGGCGCATTCGGCGCGCGTTCACTGGCCAGCCATTCCTGCTTCTGAGAGATGAGCGCAGAAATGACCGTCGTACCACCGCTGATACCCATCAGCGCAAACGCGGTGGCATTCACTCCCGCCAGACTGCCCGTGGTGGACCACAGAAAAACAAAGGCTGTAATGATGACAAAGAACCAGATGGACATCTGCAGCCGCGCCATGCTCAGCGGGTGCGCATGCTGGTGCCAGTAGCTCTTCGATCCAGCGTCCCGATTCAGCAGCGTGATCCCCGGATCACGCAGGATTTCAGTGGTACTGATGTTCTTCACAAATACCAACAGGCAGCCACCAATGATCGCGAAACTGACCCAGAACGGCCAGCGAAATAGGGGGATGCGGATCAGGAAAGGCGTGGCGGGTGCCAGCGTGCTTTCGTGCCCGTCTGGACTCGGGTAGCTGAGCATCACATCACAGGCCATGCTATCCATCGGGCTATTTTTCAGCAGCGTCAGCCAGGCCGTATTATCCTTGTTCGTATCCCGCAGATTGAATTTGAGCAGAAAGATCGACTTGGACGAATCAAGGCAGCGCACCAGGTCGATAGGCTTGAGCTTGACAAAGGTTTCACCGCCCAGCCGCAGGCGAAAGTTCACGCCCAGTTCTTGAAAGCCACGACTCACCTGCTTGCGCGCGTCTTCCAGGCTTTTCTTCAGATCGTCTTGTTTCTTCTTCAGATCATCCAGCATCTGGTGGCCATGATCGGGCCGCATGGGGATGGATATATTTCTCCGCTTCATCATCAGCACCACTTCTTTTACAATGGCATACATGTCGGTATCTCCACCCAGGTGATCTGCTTCATAAAAATTTCCTTCGCTGTCTCTTTTGGTATTGCGCAGGTGCAGGAAGTGGAGATTATCGGAAAAACGCTGTATCATACTTACCAGGTTATTATCTGCCCTGGCGCCATAGGAACCACTGCAAAAACATAGACCATTGGCAACGGATGGTACCGAGTTGATGATATCGAGTGCATCCTGTTCGGTACTGACCACACGTGGTAAACCCAGCACGGGGTAAGGGGGATCATCAGGATGAATGGCCATTTTTAAACCGCATGCTTCTGCCACCGGCACCACCTGTTTTAAAAAATAAAACAAATGCGCTTTTAATTTTTGTGCATTGATACCTTCATAATTTTTTAATGCAGTAAGTACCTGTTCCGGTGTAAATGCATCATCGCTGCCGGGCAGGCCAAGCATCATATTGCGAAACAGCTTTTCCTTTGCTTCTTCATTCATCTGCTCAAACCTTGCTGTTGCTTTTTGAATATCTTTTTCGGTTTCAATGCATGCCTGCTTAACATCCATAAACTTTACCATTTGGGTAAGTGTTTTATTGGTGAGGTCGCAAATGAAC
>JBEBGU010000734.1:0-2896 GCA_040081325.1 Prosthecobacter sp. | reverse complement strand
CTTCAGGTAAACGAACTGATAGTTAGCCGAAGTGCCGCCGCTGGAGGTGATCGGGTAAAGGCCACCCGCACTCGTGGCCGTGGCAGTCGTGGCGATCACAGGTGCCTTACTCACCGAGTTCGCCGCGTTGTCGTCGTCGAGAAAGCCGCTGTAGCTAAACCCAAGCACTGGGTTCGCCTGCCCGGCGAACTTGCGCTGATCATCCGGTTGCACAAACAGCGGTGCTTTGGTGATGACGAGCGTGCCCGTCTTGGTGATGCCTCCCGACACTACCTGTACGGGATAACTTCCAGCGTTGGTCGGCGGAGTAAGTGTGGCTAAAAAACCTGGTGTATAAATGATGTCCACCGCCCCTGTGGCCCCCAGCACAGTGATCGGGCGTGGCGTGCCGGTATAAATTTGGTTGAGGTTCATCAGCGTCAGGGGCGTCGGGTTCGCAATCACCGTGATCGTGCGCTCCACGGGAACTGCTGCCATAAAGTCTGCGTTTCCGGACTGACTGGCCCGCACCTTCACCGTCCCTGTGCTGGTGAGAGTCAGCACATGCCCCGAGACGCTGGCCGGTCCCGAGATCACCGAGTAAGTCACTGGCAGGCCTGAGTTGCTACTCGCACTGAGCATGAATGGACTCTCGGCCAGATACAGCTTGGTAGGCGTTGTGAAGACTAGTGTCTGCACGATCTGTCCGGTGATCCGCCCGTTGCCGGAAATGGCGAAGGTGTAGGGCGTTTTGTCTAAATCGTCACTGTCGATGCTCACTATGGCAGTGCGCAGCCCCATGGTACTCGGATCAAAGGTGATTTGGAACGTGGTGCTTGAACTGGCGGCAATGGAGGAGTTAGGCAAGAGAGACACGTTGAAGTCAGCGGCATGAGCACCGCTGAGGCTCACTCTCGGCGAGCCTGTGAGGTTCAAGGCAACAACGCCCGTGTTGGCGATGGTGAAGTTGCGGGTGCTCGTCCCCGCAGCAATGGCCACCGAGCCAAAATAGGTGTGATCCGCCACGTTCGGAGTGCTATCACCACTGGCGATTCCCACACTATTTCCGCTGAGGGCGATCTTCGGTCCCTCGGCTCTTGTTACGGTGACTGTATAGGTCTTCGTCGTCGTGCCATCCTGCGCGGTGACTTTGACCTCGATGGTGTTCGCTCCGACGGCTAGCGGCAGGTTGGCACTGGGGTTGCCTGATGTGACGGCGGCAAAGGCATTGACACCGACGCGCGCCTGGATCGTGGCATTAACCTGCGCTGCGGTGGGCGTGACAGTGACGCTGTTCGTCGCGTTAGGCACACTGGAAGTGTAGGCCAGAGCGCTGGCGGCGAAGGCTTCGTTGATCGTTGCTGTGGTGAGAGTGAGCGCGGAGAGGTCGGCGTTGTTGCTCGGCACAAAGTAGGTGTAGAGCGTGTTCGCCGCATTGGTTCCGCCAGGAGTGGTGACGAGGACACTGGCCGCGCCAGCCACATTGGCCGGAGTCAGGGCAGTGATGGTGGTGCTGGAAACAGAGACGTTGGTCGCGGCGACGCCACCGATGATCACTCCAGTGGCTCCGATGAAGTTGGTGCCGAAGATCGTCACGCCCGTGCCGCCGAGCGTGGTGCCAGTGCTCGGAGAGATGGCGGTGACCGTTGGGGGGAAAGTAAAGCTAACGACAGACTCCACGAGCCCGGAGCCTCCGTTCTGGAAGCCATTCGAAGTACGACCACGGGCGCGGAGCTGACCGATGTAGGGGAGGCTGAGGCCGGTGAGCTGCCAGTTGGCGGTGATGCCCACTCGAAAACCACTACCGAGCAGCGTCCAGGTCGCGCCGCTGTCCGTGCTTTGCTCAAAGGTCACCTGTGAGACATCCGGTGCGCTGCCGCTGCGGGCCCAGGTCACCTGCGCCGTATTCGGCACACTCAGTGTCTGAGTCGCGGGATCATTGAGCAGTCGTGCGAAGCGATTGCGCGCACTCCCGCCCACGGTGGTAAAGAAGCCGCCGAGCAGAACCCTGCCGTCAGCCTGCAACGCCACACTATTAACGTCACCGTTTGCATCGGGATTAAAGCCCAAGTCGAGTGTGCCGACAGTATTCACGCGTGCGATGCGGTTGCGGGTGGTCCCGTTCACACTGGTGAACCATCCGCTCAATATGATTTTCTCATCAGCCTGCACCGCCAGGCTATAGACGACGCTGTTCGCATTGGGATTGAAGCCTGTGTCGAGCACGCCACTGGCCGTCACGCGCGCGATGTAGCTGCGTGCAATTCCCCCCATCGTGATAAAGCCGCCGCCGAGCAGAATCTTACCATCCGCCTGCACAACTATGGCCCTAACCCAGTTGTTCGGATTGGGATTGAAGCCTGTGTCGAGCACGCCAGCGGCATCGACACGAGCAATGAAGTTGCGAGCGACCCCACCTACAGTGGCGAAATTGCCCCCGAACAGAATCTTGCCGTCCGCCTGAACCGCAACGCTCATGACGGTACCGTTCGTGCTGGGATTGAAGCCTGCGTCGAGTGTGCCATTGGCGGCTACTCGTGCGATCTGTCCGCGCCCGATCCCGCCGACAGCGGTGAAGCTGCCGCCGAGCAGAATCTGGCCGTCCTCCCGCACCACGATGCTGAAGACGGTGCTGTTCGCATTGGGATTGAAGCCAGTATCGATCGTGCCATTGACCGCCAAACGCGCGAAGTAGCGGTGCCCCGTCCCGCCCACAGTGCTGAAGTCACCCCCAATTAGAATCTTGCCGTCATTCTGCACCGCCACGCAAGAGACAGTGGCGTTCGCATTGGGATTGAAGCCTGTGTCGAGCGTGCCGTCAGCATTGAGCCGGGCGATGTTGTTGCGCGTCTGCCCGAGCACAGACGTGAAGCTGCCCGCGATGATCGTCTTTCCATCCGGCTGCACGGTGGTGGTA